>NZ_SMMB01000881.1 GCF_009711365.1 Xanthovirga aplysinae
CTTATTCCTACTAATGTCTTCAGGCAAATAATTTATTAGTAAATCACTTTTATTTAGTATCCCCTCCTGCTCTAAGGATGTAAAAATAAAAGCGGTATAAAGTTTAGTTATTGAACCAATCTCAAACAAACTTGTAGAATCTATGTCATTTATTAACTTCGTATACTTTCCACCATAATAGTACGTATTGGACTCTTTTCCATTAATGATTCCTATTGCCAATCCTGCATTTTCATTGTTGTGGAAATGTTCTCTGGCAATGCTGTCAATTGTTATCTCTATTGATTGTCCTAAACATATGGAGTAGCTGTTTAACACTAGTAAACAGAAAACAAAAAGTTTTCCTATCATATCAATAATAGTTTTAAAAGAAAGGCGAAACATATTGTAAAATGTTACTTCGTAATAATAAAATTGCAATCAAAGGTCCAGCAGCTGACTGTTGTGCTTTTCTAGAATCCATTTATTGTGCGTTGGCGCAATTTAACAGCTCCCCGCTCGGAAAGGGCACCTTTTAACTTATCAAAAATAGGATAATTATCTAGAGGGTGCAAGTGTCTAATGCGCAGTGTATGAGGATGAAACAAAAACGAGTTTTCAAAATGACTAATCTATTTTTAGAATTAATATTTCCTTACCACTACAACCATAAGTAAAAAAAAAGAGGCCCTAAGGAAGGACCTCTTAATTATCATTTAAATAAGCTCTGTAAATTTCACCAATTATTTAAAGTCTAGAAACATTTTCTTTCTGGTATTTATCCTTATACTTCTCAAACAATTTTTGTTGCTTAGCATCCAGTTGGATCTGCCTTCCCTGAATATAAGCCCTTTCAAGGTTGTTGGTTCTCATATCCAACAAGTCTCCTTCAGAAATCACCAGGTTAGCATCTTTTCCAGTTTCCAAAGTACCGGTTTTATCGGCAATACCTAAAATTTGAGCAGTATTGGAGGTCACCATTTGAAGGGCTTCTTCTTTATTCAAGCCATAAGCGGCTGCTGTCCCAGCGAAGAACGGAAGATTTCGAGAACTCATCACCCCCTGGTAACCCAGTCCTACCAAAATACCTTCTTGGTGCAGTAAATACGGCAATTTAAATGGTAAATCGACATCTTCCTCAGGTCTGGATGGTAAACGATGAAGGTTAGACAATATCACCGGAATATTATTTTCCTTAATAAAGTCTTTTACCAACCAGGCATCCTCGGCACCTACTAACACCACCTTCTTCACCCCAAGCTTCTTGGCAAAATTTACAGAAGAGATTATTTCTTTGCTACGACCCACATGAATATATAAAGTTCTACTACCTTCAAATAAGCCTTCTAATGCTTCCAGCTTTGCATTCTTTACTTTTTGCTCCGCCTTGGCATATGAAACGGCATCACTAAATAGGGACTCTAATGAACTTACATGTTTATCATAGTTTTTATTTTCTTTCCAGCCGCCAGGTTCAGCCCACCATCCTGTACGATTAAACCGGTTTGGCCAATTTACATGAATTCCATCATCCTTTTTGTAGGCAGCACCTTCCCAATCCCAGGCATCCAATTGGACCAGAGAAGACATTCCTGATACCAATCCTCCCTGAGGAGTGACTTGCGCCAATAGAATTCCATTAAAACGTAAAGTAGGAATAAGCTCTGAGTCCGTATTGTATGCTATCAGAGCACGAACATTTGGATTAAGCGAACCTGTTTCTCTGAAATCACGAGTGGCCCTAACAGCCTCTACCTCAACTAAACCCAATTCAGTGGCCGGTAAAATTAGACCAGGATAGATATGCTTTCCTTCTATGTTAATGACCTCATATCCATCCAGATTAACATCAGAACTATTTGCTGCTACGGATTCTATTTTCCCATTTGAAAAAGTGAGAAGAGCGCGTTCAATCACCTCTCCATTTCCCAAATGAGCCGTACCATTTACCAAGGCTATGGATTTTGCTTGAGGAGCTGCAGGGGTAGGTGCTTGAGCCCAGCTAGCTCCAGCAAAGCTGCACAACAAGATTAAGATGAATATATATTTTAAAATTTTCATGATCAAAATTGGTTTTAAATTAAAATAATAAGAGTCCATAAGAAAACCTTAAAGTCTGTTACCAACTATAAGAAAAAGTAGTAAGATCCTCACAATGCCATAATGCTTTTGCTTCCGGCACAACCTTTTTAGTACCTTCCCCATTGGCCTTAGCTTCTCTCATTTTCTTAATTAACCTAGCCCGTTCTGTATTAATGGCTTCTCTTTGAGCTAGGTCACGCTCCAAATCAAAATAAATCACCCCGTCAATCATAGTTTTTTCAGCTTTGGCATATATAGACAAAGGATTATCGGACCATAAAACCAAATCTGCATCTTTACCTGCCTTCACACTTCCCATTCTATCATCCAAGTGTAATAGTTTGGCTGGATTTAAGGTCACCATTTTCCAAGCTTCCTCTTCTGACATTCCACCGTATTTCACCGATTTGGCAGCTTCTTGGTTTAATCGTCTTCCCATTTCCGCATCATCAGAATTAATGGCAGTAACCACTCCCTGGCCATTCATCAAGGTGGCATTGTAAGGAATTGCCTCTCGAACTTCAAATTTATATGCCCACCAATCAGCAAAAGTTGAGGCACCCACGCCATGATTATGCATTTTGTCCGCCACTTTATACCCTTCCAAAATATGCGTAAAAGTATTGACCTTAAAGCCCATACTATCGGCCACTTGCATCAACATATTTATTTCCGATTGCACATAGGAGTGACAGGTAATAAAACGTTTTGCATTAAGAATTTCCACTAAAGTCTCCAGCTCCAAATCCTTTCTTGGAGCTACAGTTTTTCTCTTATTTCTTGAAGAAAGTGAGTTATATGCATTCCACTCTTTTTCATAAGCTTTTGCCCTTGTAAAGGCATCAAAGAAGACTTGCTCTACTCCCATTCTAGTCTGAGGAAATCTAATGGTATTATAATCTCCCCAATTGGATTGCTTCACATTTTCACCCAGTGCAAACTTAATATATCCATCAGCATCTTTAATTTTCATTTCCTCAGGAGATTTACCCCACCGCAATTTTACTAAAGCAGATTGTCCCCCTACTGGATTAGCAGAGCCATGTAATAATTGAGCAGAAGTAACCCCACCAGCTAATTGTCGATAAATATTTACATCTTCAGAATTAATTACATCTCCTATGCGCACCTCGGCAGAAACTGATTGCCCACCTTCATTTACACCTTTGCTGATACCAATATGAGAATGCTCGTCAATAATTCCAGTAGTCAGATGTTTACCTTTTCCATCAATTACAATGGCACCAGAAGCCGATAAACCTTTCCCCAACTGTTGGATTTTACCATCCTTCACCAACACGTCAGTATTTTCTAGAATTCCTTCCTCTTCATTAGTCCAAACAGTTGTATTTTTAATCAGGTATGTAGCAGATTTAGGAAGTTGTTCATCCCCATAAGCAACAAATGGATGTGTAACTTTACCCAATTCTACAGGAGTTTCCTCTTTGTCCTCTTTTTCTTCCTTCTCCTCTTTTTTCAATGGAGCAGCATATTGGGCATCCCAACTAATCCATTTTCCATCTGCCAGCTGGCCTTTTCCCTGGAATTCTTGATCCTTTATCCATCCTGATAACCTTACCTCTCCCTTATCATCAGGGGAAAAGCTTAAATTCACCAATGTTTCATCGATCTTACCACTAACTTTAATTTTGGTGGTATCATTTTCAATAATTTGAAATTTAGGAGCCATCGCTTTCCCTGAAATTTCCAGATCATAAACCTTTCCGGCCACATGTAATTTATAATTTCCACTGTAATCCTTTTGATCCAAATCGGCCAAAACAAAACGCTCTCCTTGAACCCAGTTTTCATAAATAGTGGACTCTTCTTTAAAGATATTATCAGATGAAATAAAGAAGTTAGCAATCATTCCTTTCTTCAATGCACCAATCAAGTCCTGGGCACGTAGCATTTGTGCAGCATTAACTGTAAGAGCTTTCAAGGCATCCTTTTCTGATAATCCGGCTTTTACTGCTTTTCTAAGATTCTTCAAGAAATCTTTCTTTTCTTTCAACCCATCAGTGGTAAAAGCAAAATTCCTATTGTGAGCAGCTAGCACCGATGGGTTTGTTGGTGCAAGTTCCCAATGCTTCATTTCTTTCAAGGAGGCATTTAGGGCATCAAAAGGATCTTCCACATCTAGGGCCTTGGGAAAATTCAAAGGCACGATTAAGGCAGCATCAGTGGCTTGGATTTCATTAATCAGCTGATACTCATCTCCCCCTCCTTTAATGATATATTGTATACCGAATTCCTTCCTAATTTTATCTACCCTTAGGACATCCAACTTATCGGAAGCTTCAAAAATTTGCGGAAGGGCCTTGGTTTTATTGATGCCTTCCAATGACAAATCATGAAAGGAAGCATCTTTTTGCTCACTATACCAATTGGCATCCAAATAGGTTTGTCTCAACAGAGCGATAGACCCCATCAATGAACTTGGGTAAGTCTGTCTGGATGAACCTTTCTTAAAAGAAAAATGAGCGGCAGCCTGTTCATTTAAGATCTCTTCTTGCTCCCCTTTTTCACCCAAGTTGACCAATACCGAAGTTCCTCTGGCAATTCCATCTGGTCTAAAGGAAGCTACTGCACCAAATCCAAGATTTCGAAGTTCTTTGGCCAATTTAGGATCAACTTCAAATTCCTCTGCAGCAGTATAATAAGACTTTATTGCCTCATTCCAGTTATAAGCCCCCTTTTCATTGCTTTCAATCTGTGGGCGATCCGAACGTTTTCCTTTCTTCACTTCAGGAAGACCATAATTGGTATAGGGATCTATAAATGAAGGATAAATGTATTTTCCTCCTAAATCGATAATGATGGCCTCGGTAGGAATATTAATATTTTTCCCTACCGCTTTTACTTTTCCCTTCTCAATCAAAAGGATTCCTCCTTCTATTGAGGTTTGAAAATCCAGCTGAATAGTAGCATTTGTAAAGGCATAAACTTCAGGTCTTTTATCCTGAACGCCATTCTTCGGAAAGTTATCCTGAGC
>NZ_SMMB01001016.1 GCF_009711365.1 Xanthovirga aplysinae
AGGTTACTGGGAATCAGATTCTTTACGTTTTGCTTCTGGAGGGAATGTAAGTTATGGCTGGAAAACAACACTGGAAGGGTATAAAACACGCTACCCCAACAGGGACATGATGGGAAACTTAACTTTTACTTTATATGATGTAAAAGTAATCAGCGAAAAAGATGCTTTAGTGTTTGGCAAGTGGCATTTAAAAAGAAAAGCAGATGAGCCTTGGGGGTTATTCACTTTATTATTCAAAAAAACTTCTGGCGGATGGAAAATCATTGCAGACCATACTTCATCTGCAAGTTTAGACTAAAATCCCAAAACAAAAAACGACCACTTTTTATTTGACCCCATAACTAAAATCGGAAATAAAAAAGTATGAAAAATATCTTTACTGCTTTTAGTCTGCTATTGATTCATATCAGCTGTACCTATAACCCTAATACTGAAGCACCTACTTCTAATAAAAGCGGCTGGCAACTGGTCTTTAGAAATGATAAAAATGGAGAAGCTAAATTCGGCAATAAGAAGGATCTAATCAAAGCAGTAAGAAATGGTTACCCTATCCGAATAGGCTGGGGAGCACGATTAAAATCCGACACCACCAAATCAGTTGAACATGTAATAGATGCCGACTTCCTGACAGTGGTGAATGGAACCGAAGTATTTGCTCAAATACACCCCATTATTGGACAAAGACCAGATTTAAATAAACTCACAATCAAATATCGTAATTCAAATAAATGGTCTACCATGGTAGGAACCAATGGATATTCAGATCGACTGGATGTAAATTATTTGAATGATTCCATTAGCAGCCACGAAAATATTTACTGGGGTAGCAGTTGGTACGTCAATTATCCATCAATAACGAGTGAGGCGACAAAAAAGGCTTTTCCTTTGTGGGATTAAACCTCTTAAATAAATTTATTTTTTCCTTTTAAATTTGTGCAATGCTTTTAGCTGAAAAGTTCCATATTTTATCCCATATTTTTATCTCACTCATTGGATCTATTTTATTGATTGCCCTTTGGTACAACATCCGATCGAGATTTAAAAAACTGTTGGCAGAAGAAGAGGGCCTCAACCGGGTAGACAAAGGATTGGCTTATTTGAGCATGGCCATTTTTATTTGGGTGTTGTCAGGTATCTGGTCATTTTTGGCAGGGAACTTTGCACTACAAGAAGCTTTGGTCCATGCGATCCGAAGCTTACTTTCCACCGTTAACAACCTCTTCCTGCTATTAGCTCTTTTCTATTTTCATCAGTCCCCAAGATTCATTTATAAAAATAGCAAAAATGTAAAACGAATCACATTAGGTATTATCGGGCTTTCCCTTTTCTCCATGGGACTTTTCCAAAAATTTGGTTATCAATCCTTTAATGGCATCATTGTAAGTTTTATTCCCGATCTTATGTTATCAGCATTTTCATGCTATTTGATGCTTGTGAGTTTTTATAAAACTTTTATGTTACGAGAATTAAAAGTGGTTGCATTTCTTTCCGTATTTCTCATTACTATCCTGTTTTACTCTCAGCTTCCCGAAGTATTCAGCAATATGAATGACGATTTTGAGAATAATCTTATGAAAATTATAGCTAAGACTTCACTAATTTCTATCTTTTTGGTTCTAGCAACCAATTGGGTTATGCAATTAGCCCAAACCCCAAAACCCAGTGAAATGTCCCTTCAGTTTTTAGACTGGTCATTGGTTAATTTGTCAGTACCTTCCAAAGGAATTCATCAAAAAACCATTGATTTTAAAGGAAAAACCACCCAATTCAAAAATTTATTGAAATTTGCCATAAGAAGGAAAGCTGGAAAAGGTGAAGAACAATATATTGAAATTGGAAAGGGAGGAGAGATTTTGCGACAAACATACCTGAGTAGAATAATAGATAATATTAACCAAATCTTACCAGGCGAAGAAAATGAACAACTGGAGCGCAATGATCTATTCACTTTTGTAGGTCAAGGAAAGTACAGATTGCGGATGATCCCAAAAAATATTACCATCGATCAAACTTTGTTGAAGGAATTCACAAATGACACTGACAATCAAGATTATAGACAATTTGTTACCTTTTGTAACTCAAAAACATAAAGTTACAAACAGCTATTATTTGGTATAAATTAGGACTTCCCTAAAAAAAGTTTTCTCTTCTCAACAATTTGCAAAGAATCGTCAAAACATAAATTCTTTGCAATGATCAATCAAATTACAAAAGAACAAGTAACTAAAAACAGGACTAAAAAGCCGGATATACCCCAGGTTTTTGGACACCCCAAAGGCCTGATTTATCTATTTTTCGCTGAACTGTGGGAGCGCTTCTCCTTTTATGGCATGAAGGCCATGCTCATAATCTATATGACCTCACATCTGATGTATTCAGATGAATTCTCCTTTGGTGTATTTGCTTCCTATGGTTCTCTAGTCTATGCCTCTCCCCTAATAGGAGGAATGTTAGCAGATAAAATTTTGGGTTACCGAAAAGCAATCATACTTGGAGGAATTCTAATGACCCTGGGGCATTTAGGCTTAGCCATTGAGACTCCACTATTTTTTTATGGATCTTTGGCCATCATTGTTATTGGAAATGGGTTCTTTAAACCAAACATCTCGTCTTTGGTCGGTAAGCTCTATAAAGATAATGAAGAGAAAAAGGATGGAGGTTTTACTCTATTTTATTTGGGAATCAATTTAGGGGCAATGTTATCCCCTTTACTATGTGCATGGCTAGGTGTTACTTATGGCTGGCATTATGGTTTTGGCCTTGCAGGCCTGGGAATGATTACAGGGCTAATTGTTTTTTACAAAGGAATCAATGATGGTGTATTTGGGCAAGAAGGTCTAATCCCCGACCTAGAGAACTTTAACAGAAAGGTATTAGGCCTTAATAAGAACCACTTAATCAGCATTTGCTCATTTTTGTGCGTTCCTGTAGTCGCCTTGCTTATTTATTATCATGAATTTGGAGAATATTTAATGTGGCTCATCCTTTTAGGGATTAGTCTGGTGCTCACAAGTATTTTTCGAGCAGTAAATAATATTGAAAGGCAACGCCTAACGGTGGTCATTTACTTCACAATCCTGGCTAGTTTATTCTGGGCTCTTTTTGAGCAAGCCGGTTCCTCCATTACTTTATTTGCGGATAGAAATGTAAATCTAATTGGTATAAATGCTTCTCAAACCAATAGTATTGGCTCAGGGTTTATTATATTATTAGCTATTCCATTTGCATGGTTATGGACCTACCTCTCTAAAAACAATAGGGATCTAAATACCCCTGTTAAATTTGCCATTGGGCTTTTCCTTCTTGGTATAGGGTTTATCATTTTCGGCTATTCGGCTCAAAACGTTGATCAAATGGGACAAACTCCCATGTTTTACTTGTTCGGGGGTTATTTTATCTATACAGTAGGAGAAATGTTCCTTTCCCCAATTGGTTTATCTAAAATGACCGAGTTAAGCCCTCCAAAATACATAGGTTTCATCATGGGTATGTGGTTTTTAGCGACCTCTATCGGAAGTTTCCTCTCTGGAAAAATTGCAAAGATGACTACTGTTTCCTCAAAAAATACTTCAGGATCAGAGAATAACTTCCTTGATAAAGCAGTGGAACTTGTAACAGGACTTTCGCAAGATAAAGCACAGCAAATGGGAGAATCTTTTCAACAGCTCTATTCCTATGTAAGTACTTTTACAACTGTAGGTTTATTTGCTGTAGCCCTAGGAATTTTGGCTTTCATTATTTCTCCTTTTATTAAGAAACTTATGCACCTAGAAAATGAATAATGAAAAGTGATTAGCGAAGAGGAAAGAGTTTTTAACTCACTCTTCCCTCTTCGTTTTTAACCATTTATTATTTTAACTTCAGTGTTGCACAACTAAATCCTTATCATCCTTACGCCCATATTCGGGTTGAATATTGCAATGATTTATACCATTAGACCTTAGCACCTTATCAATTAACTCTAATTTTTTCTCAAATTCATAGATGGTAATATTTTCAGCTAAGTCAATATGTCCTTCAAAAACAACATCCCTATCGTCCAGCTGCCATATATGAATATGATGAAGGTTTTTTATACCTTCAATTTTCATTACCTCCCTACTAATTTTTTCCAAATTTATATCAGCAGGAACAAATTGCATTAAAACTTTAGTGGACTGGAGTAACAAATTCCAACTCATATAAACCAGGTAAGCGGCAATCAACAAAGAAAGGACACTATCCACCCAAAAGATTTGGTAAAATTTCATAAAAAAGCCCCCCAACATAACAGCGACTGATGTCAAAGCATCGGAGAGTAAATGTAAATAGGCAGATCTAACATTCATATTTTCTTTGGCATCTCCTTTCAAGAGGAACACACAAAGAAAATTAACCATGATACTGCCCAAAGCTAACCAGATCACTATTTCTGAATCAATGGATTTAGGCTCAAAAATACGTTCTACAGCCTTAATAGCTAAAAAAACGGCAATTCCAATTAAAGTGGCCGAATTGATAAAAGCCGCTAAAACTTCAGCTCTTCGATACCCATAGGTCTGTTTAAGGGTACTTTCCCTACCCGCCATTTTATTGGCTCCATAACTAATGAACAAGGAAAATACATCACTAAAATTGTGAAGCGCATCGGTAAGCAAAGAAATACTTCCGGAAACCAGTCCGCCAATAATTTGAGCTACTGTTATCAATACATTTAATAGTATTGAAAAGCCCATCTTTTTTCCCGATAATTGGGTAGAATGATGGTGGTGTCGATGATTATGTCCCATAGTTTTCTTTTTTCCAGACAAAACTAAAAGAGACAGGTATGCAATGAAATTGCAAAGATTAAATTACCTCTTCTTTTTCTTTGCAAGAAACACACAAACCTTTTAAGCTAACATGAACTTCGTGGACCTCTAAACTTGTTTTGGGTTCAGGGATCATAATATTAAAATCCTCCAAGCAAAAGGTATCCCCACATTTTAAACAACTGAAATGTGGATGTGTATCCAAATGGTGTCCTTTAACACATTCATCTGGACACAAAGCATATTTTGTAGCGCCAGAGCCATCCTCAACAGTGTGTAGAATTCCTTGTTTTACAAAAGTTTTCAAGGTGCGGTAAACTGTTATTCGATCCGAGTGAGATAAATCCTTTTCAAGATTGGAAAGCGTCTGTGCATGCTTTGTTTTAAGGAACTGTTCCAGTACCAGCATGCGCATAGGTGTAGGCTTTACATTTTTACTTTCTAAGGTTTCAATAATCTTACTATTCATTGCATAGATTAAAGATCAAAAACTGGATAAATCTATAAAAAATCTCCTTTATTATTTCTAACGTCCGACTAACCAAAAAAGGTTTTTTTCTCTTATTTCAAAAGTCTGTCGTCTTAATAACGAAGACGACTCAACTAAATAGAATCATCATTCAACAAAATCATAAGGGAAGCCGCTCATTGGTCCGAACACGATAAATCATCCATTGATCATTCTCTTTTAATAAAACTTCTTCCTCTACACCAGGAGAACCAAAGGGCACATCTATTCCGAAAAGCAAACCTTCGTGTTTTAAAGAAATTTCATAAACAGGAGTATGCCCGCAAACCAGCTCTTTTGCATTATATAATTCCAGAATTTCCTTCAATTGTACTTTGCTTAAAGTAGGATCCCCTTCCCAATCAATCCAATATCCACGATACCACATAGGGCCCTGAGGGCCCATCAAAACTTCTAATAAATATTTATCTTCTGCTTTCCCTTCACCTTTCCAAAAATCTCTCAATATTTGATTAATTCGTTCTATTGAAACTTCCATTCCTGCTACCAATGGAGAAATCCCAGCATGGACAAACAAGGTTTCCCCAATTTTCAGTATGACATTCCTGCTTCGGACCCAATCACCTAAAACATAATGCTTTTCATATAAATCAGAATAAAAAGTATTTGTAGCTGCACATAATAAATCATATTTGGCTGACAAATAACGTACATCTCCCGTCAATATCATTTGTTCATGATTTCCCAGCAAAAGATGAACTCCACCTCCTGAATGAATGGCCTGTTGCTCTAATTTATATAATAACCACAAACATTCTGTCACCCCATTACCCCGGTCAAATACATCCCCACAAACTACAATATGGCCCTTTCCCCATTGCCAACTCAAGTGATCGTCAATAACCTTCAGGTTCCTTAATATGCGTAGCAAACTTTCGTATTCTCCATGTAAATCTCCAATGGCTAAAATCCTGTTCGCTTTGGGAATAAAATTAGCCGGTGCTTGGTGATGTCGAAAAACAGAAAAGGTACGGGTATCCTCCCCCAATCCCTCTAGCTCAGCATATCCCTCCTGTGTTTGAAAAGGTTTGGAGAATTGATCAACACTTTTCCTTTCCTCATCCTGCTGGAAATATGTTAATCTTCCATTCCGATCACTCTCCCAACTTATATATGGACCGTCAATTAATTGTTGCATAATATCTTTTGAAAAGATGGTCAATAAGAACATCAGCTACCCACTGATCATTCCCTTTAAACTTCGCATAACTTCTATCAAACTCCAATTTTAACTTCAAGGTTGGAAAGATTCAGAGGGGCTCACCTTTTAATTCCCGTCTCTATTGATT
>NZ_SMMB01000326.1 GCF_009711365.1 Xanthovirga aplysinae
CATGATAGCTCATGGTGATCCAGGCCACAAAAAAAGAGAGCAAACCAGCCATTAAGAAAATTTCAAAACCAATAGAGGTATGGAAATGGAAATTCAGTAACCATTCGCTCATGCTCCACCAGGCTAGGGGGCTGGCCACCAGAAAGGCGATAATCAGCAATTTACCAAAGTCTTTGGATAACAAAAGCACAATGCCCCTAACAGAGGCTCCTAACACCTTTCTTACCCCAATTTCTTTTTTGCGCTGTTCCGCTGTAAAGGCTGCCAGCCCAAATAAACCAAGACAGGCAATAAAAATGGCCAAAATGGAAAATACAGCAAGGATTTCTCCTGTTTTTTGCTCTTGTTGGTACATGTTTTCAAAACGATCATCTAAAAAAGAATAGTTGAAAGGTTGGCCAAATGCCATTTTATCCCATTGATTTTTTAGAAGGTCAATTGCTTCAGCTGCTTTCTTAGCCTCAAAACGAAAAGTGATTGCTGCATTGTGATTCTCTAGGCGCATAGCTAAGGGACCAATGTCTTCCCTTAAGGATTCAAAGTTGAAGTTTTTTACCACTCCTATAATGGTGTACCAATTATTATCTGATTTGTTAAGAATTTTCTCTCCAATAGGATCTTTATAACCTAATTTTTTTGCAACGGATTCATTAATCACAATTGAAGAAGAATCAGATAAAAACTCTGGAGAAAAGAACCTTCCTTGTACCATTTCCATACCTAGTGTTTTCAAATAGTCATAATCTACTCGCCAATCACCCAAAAGAAAAGCTTCATTAGTGGCCTGCAGCTCTTTTGATTGGTATACAATGCTGTTCCTTACAGAGGGATGAACAGGTAAATAACCAGAAACCGTAGCTGATTTGAAAAGGGTATTTTGTAGCAATTCTTCTTTGAAGATTTGGGATTGGTTACCTAATATATTAGTATCATGAAGGGTAAGTAATTGTTCCTTATGAAAACCCGTATTGGCCATTTGGATAAATTTGAGTTGTTTGAAAATTACCCCTGTTCCCACCATCAGGAAAATAGAAACTGCAAACTGTCCGACCACTAAAGTGCTTCTTAATTTACCTCCTTTTAAACTGGATCCAAAGTTACCTTTTAATACTTTTGCCGGATCAGAGGCA
>NZ_SMMB01000557.1 GCF_009711365.1 Xanthovirga aplysinae
TAATTAGGGTTTTTTATATTCCCATTTTTATGGGTGATCTATTCAAATAATATTTACCTATCTTTAAGGCCAATTTATCAACACATATTTTATAAATGATAAGCATGAAAAAATTATTCATTTTTTGTTGTTTAGCCTTTGGGTTACTTTCCTGGAAGGAAGGGGTGAGTCAGGAGAAAAGGGAAGTCACACTAGAAGATGTTTTTAAAAAGGGCATCTTTAGACAAAAGTCAGTATCAGGTATTAACTGGATGAAGGATGGCCGTTTTTACACTTCTCTTGAGCATACAAAAAAGGCCGACTATGTGATTAAATATAATATCACCACAGGAGCCATTGCAGATACATTGGTAAACGGGGAAACTCTTTACAAGGAAGGTCAGACTAGCAGTTTAAGATTCACTAGCTATACCTTAAGTGCTGATGAAGACAAAATATTGATAGCTACAGAAAGAGAACCCATATATAGGCGTTCCTCAAAAGCTTTTTTCTTTATCTATGATCTAAAAAGCAAAGCCCTTAGCTCATTGGCCCAAGGTGACAAACAATCTTTTGCTACTTTTTCTCCGGATGGTTCCAAAGTGGCTTTTGTGCGTAATAACAACTTGTATTATGTGACTTTGAATGACATGAAGGAACATGCTGTGACAACAGATGGGAAATGGAATCACATCATCAATGGTTCATCAGATTGGGTTTATGAAGAAGAATTCTCTATTGCCAAAGCTTTTTTCTGGTCTCCTGACAGTAAATTGTTGGCCTATTATACCTTCGATGAGAGTGATGTAAAAGAATACAACATGCAAGTATGGGGAAACCTTTATCCGAAGGATTATAAATTTAAATATCCAAAAGCAGGAGAAAAGAATTCCAAAATTGATATATCCGTTTTTCACCTTACCAAGGGAGAAAAAACAAAAATGGATATTGGGACGGAAACCGATATATATATACCACGCCTTTACTGGACACCTAATTCAGAAACCCTTTCTATCATCCGAATGAATCGGCTGCAAAATAAACTTGAAATATTGCACGGGAATGTTAATACAGGAAGTACTAAAGTTATATTGACCGAAAAGAGTGATACTTATGTAGATATTGATTTTACCGATGACCTGACTTACCTCTCAGATAATAAGACATTTATCAAAAGCAGTGAGCAGGATCGTTTCAAACATATTTATTGGTATAAAATGGATGGAAGCCTTATCCGTCAAATAACCAAAGGAAATTGGGAGGTAAATTCTATGGAGGGAATCGATCAAAAAAGAAAACTGATTTATTATCTTTCAACTGAAGACTCTCCATTGGAGCGTCAATTGTATGTCATTAATTTCAACGGGAAGGGAAAACGGAAACTTTCTTCCGCTGATGGCTGGAACAGTGTTAACTTTAGTAGAGATTTCAAGTATTTTATCAATTATCATTCTACTTCTACCGATCCCCTTACTGTAAGTCTTCACCGTGCTCCTACAGGGAAAATCGTTAAAACTTTGGAAAAAAATGAGGAGCTTCGAGAGAGATTAAGTGAATTTGACCTGGGAGAGAAAAGCTTTTTTAAGTTGAAGACAACGGGGGGAACCGAATTAAATGCCTACATGATAAAACCGTCAAATTTTGACGAGAATAAAAAATATCCCGTTTTAATGTATGTGTATGGTGGTCCTGGTTCTCAAATGGTAACCAATCGTTGGGGAGGAAGTCGAGAATCATGGTATCAGGTGCTGGCAGCAAAAGGATACATCATTGTTTGTGTGGATAATAGGGGAACTGGAGCAAGAGGAAGAGATTTTAAACACGTTACTTACGGAAGATTAGGTAAATATGAAGTAGAAGATCAAATTGAAGGTGCCAAATATCTGGCTTCACTTCCTTTTGTGGATAAGGACAGAATTGGAATCTGGGGCTGGAGCTATGGGGGCTATATGTCTTCTCTTTCACTTTTCTTAGGAGCAGATTATTTCAAAACCGCAATTGCTGTTGCACCCGTTACGAACTGGAGATTTTATGATACCATTTATACTGAGCGTTACCTGAAGACCCCACAGGAGAATCCTGTTGGATATGATGCTTTTTCGCCGGTGACTCATGCTGAAAAATTAAAAGGAAATTTCTTTCTAATTCATGGTACCGGTGATGACAATGTTCATTTCCAGAATGCAGTTACCTTGGTGGATGCTTTGGTAGATGCCAATAAGCAATTCAGGTCGTTCTATTACCCCAACCGTAATCATGGAATATATGGAGGAAATACAACCTTCCATCTTTATAATATGATGACTGATTACCTATTAAAAAAATTATAGTTTCGACTAAATTTACCTGTGATAAGGGTATAAAAAAAGCGTGAAAGATCTTTCACGCT
>NZ_SMMB01001154.1 GCF_009711365.1 Xanthovirga aplysinae
ATGGTCACGTTTTTAACCTAAAAAAACAAAAGAGGTATGAAAACAAATATTTCAAATGGAATCGCAACGGTATCCCTAAATCACCAACCAATTAACCTTTTAAGTCCGGAATTAGTGAATTTTTTATTGGAAACCACTTCCAAATTAAATGCTGATCAATCCGTACATTTAATCATCTTTAAATCAGATATCCCTGATATCTTTAGTGCTCATTTGGATTTACACTCCATTAACACTACCAGAGAAGGAATGGTAGGAACACAAAATTTTATGCGGTTGATTGATCAAATAAAAACTCTTCGTCCTTTGACTATTGGGGTAATTGATGGAGTCGCACGTGGCGGAGGTAATGAATTACTTCAGGCAATGGATTTACGAATCATCAGTGAAAAAGGAGCTTTAGGACAGCCAGAAATTAACACCAATATTCCAACAGGGGGACAGGGAGCAATCCGAATGGCAAGGCAATTGGGTAAAGATAAGGCCCTTTACTATTTGCTAACTGGACAAGACATTAAGGGAGAAGACGCAGCAAAAATGGGAATGGCGACTCTATTTGTTCCCTCTTCTAAAATCAATGCCCTAGTTGATCAAATAGCCCAACAGATTATTTCTTATGGGGGAGCCAATATCTCCATGTATAAAGATATCGTTGAAAAAGCACTTACGAACGAAAATAAAGCAATAGAAATTGAGAGAGACTATTTTGTAAAACGTGCTGGGGAACATAAAACACAAACAATTATTCAGGCTTTATTATCACAAGGAGCTCAAACAGAAAGAGAAATTGACGATCTGGAAGGAATTTTCCAGGATACCATAAAAATGTTGAAGTCCGCTTAATTGGCCAATAATTTAAAATTAACCTTTTCCTGTTTTCAA
The DNA here is from genome assembly GCF_009711365.1 of Xanthovirga aplysinae. GTDB lineage: Bacteria > Bacteroidota > Bacteroidia > Cytophagales > Cyclobacteriaceae > Xanthovirga > Xanthovirga aplysinae. Next base: position 883 of record NZ_SMMB01001154.1, read on the forward strand.
ATTGTAAATTTGAAAACAAAGAATTGGGTAACCAAATTTTAAAACTTAGCCCCTCTTCAAGGGGCTAACTCCTCAAGCGTGAAAATACCCTTCATAACATTGTTATTATCCTCCTGAATGATCCGGTGAATAAAAATATTCCAATTTCCATTATTTATCACAATGGTATCTATTACATTATTTGCCTGTGCCAACAATCCAAAGGCACCCAACATCAACAATACTCCTAAATAAAATCCCCTCATCTTCCTTCCTCTTTTTCAAATTTATTAAAGCTCATTTAAGATAAATACTTTTACTTCACTTCGATAAAATTCCGGAAATATCCATCCGGAAGAATTAAGTAACCAGCCTCTTTTAAAGTGATTTCAAAAAACCTGGAGGTGGCCGATAAAACAAACAAACAGAAAATGAATAGGAGTTATTTCCTGAAATAGAAGGATAAAAAGACAGTATCAAGAATTTGAGGAAAGTCTATCTTTCAGTTGTTTGAAAAATAATCCTGTAACGAAAATCCTATTCCTCAAATTTTTAGAATAATAATTCATCCCCACTCAACTTCGGCCCTTCAACTTCCATTTAAACCTTACTGAAACTTCAATGTTTAGTCAAATGGATTTAACAAAAAAATTAATTGACTAGGATATTCTTTTTAAGATAAAAACACAAAAAGACCTACACCATACCGAGAATAAATTGAGAGTGATAATGAAGTTATTCTTTACTTCAAAACTCTGAAACCTTTTTAAATGAGTAACGTTTTTTAGGCTTTATTGTAGATTGAAAAAAGTAAAACATGGATCATTTATGGAACTTAAAACCCTTCCCAGCTGGAATAGGGATGGATTAAATTGTGGACTCACTGGACCATAAGAAGAAACTAAATCATTTTTTCAATTTTTATTCATAAATTTACACGTTCAAACATTTACATCCCTGATTTTTACTCTTTGCCTTTTAAATAAAAGTTATTAAGACTTCCACAGACTCTATAAGTGGAGAAGAAAAACAAAAGCAAGAAAAAAAGAGGGAAATTACTCCCTTGCTTTTGATAAGGAATAATATATAAACCAAAAAGATAAAGCTTATCTACCTATTTTTTTAAAATTTATGAGTAACGAAACACTCTTAGGAAAAGAAACAATTGGAAAAGCTTTATTAAAGTTAGCCTTTCCAGCCCTAATCGGCACCCTAGTTACTACACTTTATGATATTGTAGACTCCATTTTCGTGGGTCATGCCGTAGGTGCACAAGCTATTGGAGGGCTTACGGTGGTACTACCTATCAGTACTCTAATAGGGACTTTTGGAATGGCCACTGGTATAGGAGGCTCTTCCATCATTTCTCGCCAATTGGGTGCTGGAAAATATGAAAAAGTTAAAGAAACATTTGGAAATCTTTTGTTGGTCATTTGTATAGTGTCCTTAGTAATCCTGACTGGGGGATATTTATTTGAGGACGCTATTCTTAACTTTTTTGGTGCTCGAGGTGCGGTCGAAGCCTACGCTACCGATTACTACCGGATTGTTCTATTGGGAGCACCCTTTCTGACCTTCGGAATGATGGCCAATAATGTGGTACGTTCAGAAGGCTATGCTAAAGTAGCCATGTATAGTTTGATTTTTTCTGCTTTACTCAATACCGGATTAGATGCCCTTTTCCTTCTTGTTTTCAATTGGGGAGTAAAAGGAGCTGCACTGGCCACCATGCTTTCTCAAGTGGCTCTCACCACTTACCTTTTAATCTTCTTGGGAGGAAAAGATAGCTTGATGTCCTTAAGTTTGAAGTATTGGAAATTTCAATGGGCTGTAGTTAAAGAAACTTTTGCCATTGGTAGTTCCTCCTTTGTACGCTTTGGAGGATTATCCATTGTCGCAACCCTTATTAATCTAAGCTTATTAGAATACGGAAGTGAAATTTATCTTTCTATTTACGGGGTGATTTTCCGAGTAATCAATTTCACTTATGCGCCTATAGTGGGAATAACACAAGGCTTTTTGCCTTTAGTAGGCTTTAATTATGGAGCAAAAAATTACGATCGGATTTCCAAATCATTTCGTTATTCCCTTACAGTCATTCTTTCACTTTCCCTAATTTTCTTCATTGCTGTGGAAGGGTATACAGAATATGTATTTGATTTATTTTCTAAGGATGATGAATTAATAAGGCTAGGAAGCCCATTATTACGTATTGGTGCCTGTTCCCTACCAATAATTGGAGTTTTTACCCTTGGAACTGGGTACTTTCAAGCCATTGGGAAGGCGGGCCCTGCCTTCTTCCTGACTTTATCACGACAGATCATTATTATGATTCCATTGATACTTATCCTTCCAAATTATGTTGGTTTAGAAGGAATATTTATGTCTTTTCCACTTTCCGATGTGGGCGCTTTTATACTTACTTTATCTTTCTTAATACCTTCTATGAAAAAACTGAAGGTAGAAATGAAGCTTGTAGGCACTAATAAGGTTGTTTAAGATGATAACCAGTTTAGAATAAAAGGATTGGAAAAGACATAAATATTCCTTGGCTCTTCCAAATTGAAATATGATTTCGAAGGCATTCCCTTTGTCCTACCAATAGTTGTTACTAACTTTCGGGCTGCAAACACAATAATAACAGACCGCCTATGAAAACCTGGTTTCTTTGTAAAGTAAAATACCTTAGGGAAGACGATAAAGGATTGCTAAAAAGTGTAACGGAACCCTATCTTGTGGATGCCATGTCATTTACTGAGGCAGAGGCACGCATCTATGAAGAAATGAGCAAAATTGTTCGGGGAGACTTCACCGTACCAAATATCAGCAAAAGTAACATTGTGGATATTTTCCACTACGAAGATGCAGATGTTTGGCACAAATGCAAAGTTTCTTATGTAGTAGTGGATGACGAAAGTGGAAAAGAAAAGCGCGTCAATCACTTCATGATTGTTACTGCCAAGGATGTGAAAGAGGCTTACGATCGTATTCACGAAAGTTTAAATAATATGCTCGTAACTTTCCGTGTTCCTGAGGTTGTGGAGAGCCCAATCGTGGAGGTTTTCCCTTACATTTCTGATGAGGAAAAAGAAGAGGAAATCCCAGATAATTTAAAGCCAGTATCAGAAGTTGAAGCAGAAACTGAAACCGAAGTAGAAGAAAATTAACCAAACTAATATTCCTAAAAGGCAACTTAAAAAGAATATTGAAAATAGAAAACAAAAAAAGATCGGCTTAATTAACCGATCTTTTCTATTTATAAATGCTAGCCCAAGGAAGGGGGCATTATTAAAGTATTAAATCTTCTTAGACATTCTCAGAACTTGCTTTAGCAGAGAAATATTCCCTATTCAAGCGAGCAATGGTAGTTAGGCTAATTCCTTTAGGACATTCGGCAGAACAAGCTCCTGTGTTCGTACAAGCACCAAAACCTTCGGCATCCATTTGAGCCACCATATTTTCGGCACGAGTCTTTCTTTCCACCTGTCCTTGAGGCAATAAGGCCAATTGAGAAACTTTTGCAGCTACAAATAACATAGCAGAAGCATTTTTACAGGCCGCAACACAAGCACCACAACCAATACAAGTGGCTGCATCCATGGCTTCATCGGCTACCGTTTTAGGAATTGGAATTTCATTGGCATCTGGTGTTCCTCCTGTGTTTACATTTACATATCCACCTGCCTGAATGATTCTGTCAAATGCACTCCTGTCTACCACTAAGTCCTTAATTACTGGAAAAGCACCAGCTCTCCATGGTTCCACGGTAATGGTATCTCCATCCTTAAAGCTTCTCATATGCAACTGGCAAGTGGTAATCTTCTGCTTAGGACCATGAGGCCGGCCATTGATGTACATACTACACATACCGCAAATACCTTCACGGCAATCGTGATCGAAGTGAATAGGGTCCTCCCCTTTTCGAGCTAAATCTTCATTTAAAACATCAAACATTTCAAGGAATGACATATCCTCAGAGATGTCGCTCACTTGATAAGTTTGAAATCCTCCTTTATCATTGACGTTTTTCTGACGCCATACTTTTAATGTGAGATTCATTTTCTTTATAGTTATGAGTTTCTTAGCAATGAATTGAAAAAACAACTCATCACTCATTACTAATTAAAATTACTTATAACTTCTCTGAGTCAATTTAACGTTTTCAAAGACAAGTTCTTCTTTATGCAGGACTTCATCCTTTTCAACACCCTGGAATTCCCAGGCACCAACGTAGGCAAATTTCTCGTCATTACGCTTGGCTTCACCTTCCTCGGTTTGATGTTCCTCACGGAAGTGTCCACCACAAGATTCATCTCTATTTAAAGCATCGTCCACCATTAATTCTCCTAATTCTAAGAAATCGGCAACACGATTCGCTTTTTCCAGAGACATGTTTAACTCTTCGTTACTTCCCAGCACATTCACATCCTCCCAGAACTCTTCTCTTAACTCACGAATCATACCTTTGGCTTTTTTCAAACCTGCTTCGTTACGAGCCATACCGCAGTATTCCCACATAATCTTACCTAACTTCTTATGGAAATCATCTACGGTTTGAGAACCCTTTATATTTAATAGTGTATTGATCTTATCTTTTACAGCCTTTTCTGCTTCTTCAAATGCAGCATGATCAGTAGATACTCTTTCGTATGGCATTTTTGCCAGATAGTCTCCAATGGTATAAGGCAATACAAAATATCCATCTGCAAGACCTTGCATTAGAGCACTAGCACCTAATCGGTTTGCGCCGTGGTCTGAGAAATTAGCCTCACCAATAGCATAACACCCATCTACATTAGTCATCAAGTTGTAATCAACCCATAGGCCTCCCATGGTGTAATGTACGGCAGGATAAATCATCATTGGCATTTCATATGGATTGTCCCCTGTGATCTGCTTGTACATATCGAAAAGGTTTCCATATTTGGCCTCTACTACCTTTTTACCATCTCTTTTAATAGCGTCAGAAAAATCCAGGAATACCGCCAAGCCAGTAGTTCCTACCCCACGTCCTTCATCACAAACCATTTTGGCGTTTCTTGAAGCCACATCACGAGGCACCAGGTTACCAAAAGCAGGATACCTTCTTTCCAGGTAGTAATCTCTTTCTGAGTCCGGAATATTAGCAGCATCTTTTGCTGAAAGTCCTTTAGCCTTAGCAGCATCCTTTGGCACCCATACTCTACCGTCATTTCTCAAGGATTCTGACATCAAAGTTAGTTTTGACTGATGATCCCCAGAAACTGGGATACAAGTTGGGTGAATTTGGGTATAACAAGGGTTAGCCATTAAAGCTCCCTTTTTATGTGCTCTCCATGCAGCAGTGGCATTGGATCCCATAGCATTAGTAGAAAGGAAAAAGACATTTCCATAACCGCCAGTTGCTAAAACCACGGCGTGTGCACTATGTCGCTCTATTTTACCAGTAATTAAATCACGAGTAATAATACCTCGAGCTTTTCCATCTACCATTACAAGGTCGAGCATTTCAGTACGGTTGTGCATTTCAACCTTACCGTTTTTAATTTGGCGGCTCAATGCAGAATAAGCTCCCAACAACAATTGTTGCCCGGTCTGGCCTTTAGCATAAAAAGTTCTCGAAACCTGTGCTCCTCCAAAAGAACGGTTTGCCAACAATCCTCCATATTCACGAGCAAAAGGAACACCTTGAGCTACACACTGGTCAATGATATTTACACTTACTTCTGCAAGACGGTGTACATTTGCCTCCCTGGCTCTATAATCTCCACCTTTTACCGTATCATAAAATAGACGGAAAACGGAGTCACCATCATTTTGATAATTTTTTGCGGCATTAATACCACCCTGTGCAGCAATACTATGGGCTCGACGAGGGCTATCTTGAAAACAAAATGCTTTTACATTATAACCCAACTCCCCAAGGGATGCTGCTGCTGATGCCCCAGCTAAACCAGTACCCACCACAATCACATCGTACTTTCTTTTGTTGGCAGGATTTACCAGCTTAACATTGAATTTATGTTTGGTCCATTTGTCGCCTATAGCGCCTTCCGGAATTTTTGATTCTAATTTCATTGTATAATTCGATCTAAATTATCCTAAACTTTGAATGTAGACGTAAATTGGCATCAATGCGAATAATAAAGGAACGATAATCGCAAAAGCCATTCCCACTTTTTTAATTAAAGGAGTGTACTTTTTATGATTTAAACCCAAAGTCTGGAAGGCACTCTGAAATCCATGAGAAAGGTGAAATGCCAGTAAAATCATACAAAAAACATACAAGCCCACATACCACAATTGGGAAAATGCTGCTTTTACGATAACGTACAAATCCTTTACTTCCTGTCCATCATAGTTTTGAACTGGGATTCCTCCCCAATGCATTTCGTACCAAAATGATTTTAAATGAATGACCAAAAATATCAGAACAAATGTACCTAACACCCCCATGTTTCTTGAAGTCCAAGCACTGTTTGCACTGGCATTTTCAACTGAATATCCAACAGGTCTGGCCTTTTTGTTTCGTTGGGTTAAAGCAATAGAGTAAAATACATGCCCCAAAATGGAAATATAAGTCAGGTAGGACAACACCTTAACCGCAGGATTTGTGGTCATGAACAAGGCGTACTCATTAAATAGTCGCCCATTATCAGCCTCAGCAAAAAATATCTGCAGATTACCTGCCACATGACCTATCAAAAACAGGATTAAAAATAAACCTGTCGCCGACATGATCAACTTTTTTCCAAGCGTACTTGAAAACGTTTGATTAAACCAACTCATTAGATTGACAATTAACTTTTAAATATGAAAAATCAATAATAGCCCAAAGGTACATACGGAACGAATAGCAAGCAATTTGGCATTGCTTATTTTAAATCTTTCTAAATAGAGACACTTCCTTGTTATTTTCTAAACGATAAATTCCTAAAGAAAATACCATTAATACCGACAATAAAGAGTCGGAAAGTGCCAAAACCCATGTTTAAAACTCAAAAAGTCATTAAACCATCTAAGGACGATCAAAAAAAATCCTGAAACCTTCAAGCTTACTTTCATAGAAAAACTTGAAGATTTCAGGATCAAATGCTTAATCCACAAATTGAATTTCTTAAAAATTTTTAATACCAGGAAGGGGTAGTAGCATTATCAAATAACAATTCCCGATTACTTCCATCATTAGCATTCATCATCCACACTTGGGGGGCATTTCGGTCGTTATTAGTCACATTAACAAAAATAACTTTAGAACCATCAGAAGAGAAACGAGGGTAAAGGTCATTAGTTCCAATTGGTTTAGTATCCACATCGCCATTAGTTCCCATAGATAAATCAGTTACCTGATTATCCGACAAATTAATTACCATTATATGAGCATCTAATTGACGGCCATCAGCTGACTCTCTTCCAAGCTGATCCACGGTGTACATCACTTTAGAGCCATCAAGAGAAAAAACAGGACTTTCCACAATCCCAGGTAAATTATCTACAAGCAGTTGCTGATTAGAGCCATCCGGATTCATTGTATATAGTTCGGTATCATAAGGCTCCAACCCCACAGTTTCCACCACTATGAGCTGTCCTTTTGTGCCAAAATCTTTCCAGTCACACCTTCTAAAATGCCTGTCAACAGGGGCCGTAGCTATCAAATCCAAATTAGTACCATCTCTATCAATTCGATACAATTTATTTTTATTACTATATAGGAAAAATTTCCCATCAGGTGACCATGAAAAACCTACTCCATTGTTATGGTTTCCTGTCACAGGCAAAGTTGTCACTCGTTTCACATCTTGCCCCTGTGGTGTCATGGTATAAATATGAGGTTCTGTTTCCTTATTTGAAATAAAGGCTAGTAGGTCTCCTCTAGGACTCATTTTTGGTTCCCACTCAAGGGCTTGCCAATCCGTTAAGCGTGTCAAGCTTTCTCCATCTATTTGCGCAGAATAAATATCAAAACTCCCTTCCCGGTCACTGGCAAAAAAGATAGGGTTATCAGGATAAGGTAGGGTTTTAAAACTCCAGGTTTCGGAAATAATTTCCGTATCCTGATCCTTTGTCACCACATACCAAAAATAATCCGTATCAAATTGAAGGGAAGTAACCATAAGGGTGGTGTCAGTTTGATTTTCTGCTATTTTTTCTCTTTGTGTCGACCCTGAAGTAAACAAATAAACATCAAAATACAATTGGTCCAAGGTGTCAGCATCAAAAGCCGACCATATCAATTCCAAATCCCGCTCTTGCATGTTGGATTCATGTTCAGGAGCAATATTTACGGCAGCCTGGGGAGCAGTATTATCAACCTTTTCAACGCTTAAAGGAAGAGTTACCTCCTCCACCTCATCCTCGGATACAATAACATTCACCCGACTATCTTTAAACCCTTCCATCTCAGCAATCACAAAATATTCTCCTGTCTTTAGGGAGTCAATAAAAAAGGTTCCATCCTCTTCAGTATAATAAATTTCAGTGGCAGGACTTGTGGTAATTTTTGCTCCAGAAATTCCTTCCTCCGAATTTCCTATGACTACCTTTCCATTTACAAATCCATAGAAATCAGGATCCACGGTTTCCTCTGTACAAGAGAACAAAAAGACAAACATGAAACACCCTAAAAATGATTTAATATTTTTCACAAAAAGATCCATAGTAATTTGCAGAAAAAAGAACCTAATTAAATAATGCTTCAAAAGCAAAATTTCATCAATTATAACTCAAAATTAAACAATTAATTTTTGAAAAAAATAAAATTATTATTCAATTATTTAAATAAAAAAACATTTTAAAAAAACTCAATAAAAATCAATATTTAGAAATAAACTGTTTAAAAT
>NZ_SMMB01000985.1 GCF_009711365.1 Xanthovirga aplysinae
TCTTAATTATTAATAAAAAGAGAATGGCTAGAAAAACATTTTTTTGTGTTGATGCTCATACCTGTGGAAATCCTGTTCGTGTCGTTGCAGGAGGAGGTCCGGTATTAACGGGCAAAACCATGAGTGAAAGGAGACAACATTTTTTAAGGGAATATGATTGGATTCGTCGTGGTTTGATGTTCGAACCAAGAGGGCATGATATGATGTCCGGAAGTATTCTTTATCCTCCTTCTGATCTGGCAAATGATGTTGGAGTATTATTTATAGAAACAAGTGGATGTTTACCCATGTGTGGGCATGGAACCATAGGGACTGTTACAGTTGCCATTGAAGAGGGGCTGGTTATTCCTAAGGAGGAAGGAAAGTTACGACTAGAGACTCCAGCGGGTTTAGTAACCATAGCTTATACACAAGAGGGGAAAAAAGTTACCTCCGTTAGGTTAACAAATGTACCTGCTTTTTTACACTCAGAAGGTCTGGAAGTGAAAAGTCCCGATTTGGGGAAATTAAGGGTGGATGTTTCTTATGGGGGAAACTTCTATGCTATAATTGAACCTCAAGAAAATTTTAGCGGGATCCAGGATTACACTGCTGGAGATTTGGTTCGTTTTAGTCCTAGAATTAGAAGAAGAATGAACGAATTATATGATTTTGTTCATCCCAATAATGATACCATTAATGGTTTGAGTCATCTTTTATGGACAGGGGATACAATTTCAGAGGAGGCAGATGGGAGAAATGCTGTATTCTATGGGGATAAAGCTATTGATCGCTCTCCTTGTGGTACAGGAACCTCGGCTCGTATGGCACAATTAGCTGCTAAAGGAAAATTAAGGAAAGGTGATACTTTTGTTCACGAAAGTGTAATTGGAAGTATATTTAAAGGGAAAGTAGAAGAGGAAACTGCTTTAGGAAGTAAAAAAGCAATTATTCCAAGTGTGGAAGGTTGGGCAAGGGTAATCGGCTATAATAATATCATTATTGATGATGATGATCCTTATGCACACGGGTTTCAGGTTATCTGAAAAAAATATTGAGCATTTATCTTCGGAAAACCTGTAGAAGTAATTAAATTTTGGTTCTTCGGGTTTTCCTTTTTAAAGGTGTTTAACTAAATCATTTTTTCTCTGAATAAATAAAAAATAAATGGCAGAAAACCCAAGGAAAGTTATTGTTATAGGGGGAGGTATTATAGGTGTTTGTTCGGCCTATTACCTATGGGAGGCTGGTTATAAAGTCCAGTTGATTGAGAAAGATGAGGTAGGTATGGGCTGCTCTTATGGTAATGCTGGCCTTATAGTCCCGAGTCATATAGTACCCCTTGCGGCTCCGGGTATGATTTCCCAGGGGTTGAAGTGGTTGCTTAATCCAGAAAGCCCTTTTTATATCAAACCCCGCTTAAATAAACGATTAATTTCCTGGTTGTGGTTATTTTATAAGTCCGCCAATGCAAAACATGTGCAGCAATCCGGAAAAGGCTTGAGGGACCTAAATATGTTGAGTAGGTCTCTTTTTCAAGAAATTTCCAAGGTGGAAGGTATAAATTTCGAATTGAAGAAAAAGGGGCTATTGATGTTATCCAAAAGTACGAAATACCATGAGGAGGAGATGGAAGTTGCTCATATGGCCAATGAACTTGGAATGGAAGCTCATGAGGTAGGTCCTGAAGAAATCCAGGCCTTGAATCCCGATATCAAGATTGATGCTTATCGTGGAGTCCATTATTTAAAGGATGCACACATACAACCTGGTGATTTTGTTAAAAGTCTGGTAAAATATTTGGAAAAGCAGGGAGTGGAGTTTCATCGGGGCACAGAAGTCCATAGTTTTTTACTGGATGGAAGTAAGGTTAAAGGAGTAATTACCTCAAAAGGAGAGGTAGAGGCAGATGATTTTGTTTTAGCCTGTGGTGCTCTTTCTCCTCATTTATCAAGCCAGCTAAATCTCAATTTGCCAATGCAATCAGGTAAGGGATATAGCGTGACCATAGAAAATGCCCAGTATAAACCCGTTACCCCTTTAATTTTGATGGAAGCTAAAGTTGCCGTTACCCCTATGGGGAGGGACCTTCGATTTGCCGGCACAATGGAGATAGCTGGGGATCAATTAAATATTAATCAGAGAAGGGTTAAAGGTATTTTGAATGCTATTCCTAATTATTTGCCTGAATATGATAGGCTAGAGGAGGCCTATTCAAATAAAGCCTGGAGTGGCTTAAGGCCTTGTTCTCCTGATGGCTTACCTTATATTGGTAAGTTCCAAAAATTTAACAATGTTGTGGCTGCAACAGGCCACGCCATGATGGGTGTTAGTTTAGGTCCTGTTACCGGAAAGCTTGTTGCGGAAATTATTGCAGGGGAAAGAACATCTGTAGATATAAAGGCTTATAATCCTGATCGGTTCAACTAAATCTCAGAAATATTTCGAGTGAATAATTTCGATTTGTAAACTTGAAATTTTAAAAGCTAGTTAGGAAGCTTCAAGTATTGGGTGTTATAATTTTTTATCCATAGGGTGTTGGATAATTTATACTGATTTGTAATTAGTGTCTTATTAAAATTCTACTATGAAGTTAAAATATTTCTATTTAATTGTACTATTGCTAATTGGAGGAGGCTTAGAAGCACAGCAAAACTCTTCCAAGTTAACACTTGAGAGGATATTTAATTCTGGGGATTTTAGAACTGAACGATTTGGGCCTGCCAGGTGGTTGTCTGACGGAGAATCCTATACTACACTGGAAATGTCTCAATCAACCAGGGGTAGAGATATTGTTCGCTATAATGCTAAAACAGGAGAAAGGGAGGTCTTTGTACCAGCGGAAAGATTAATTCCACAAGGAAAAAATGTTCCTTTATGGATTAGCGATTATCAATGGTCCAATGATGGCCGTAAGTTATTAGTATTTACCAATACAAAGAAAGTTTGGAGATATAGTACCAGGGGTGATTATTGGGTGGTGGATTTGGATAGTTGGAAGATGCAAAAACTAGGAGAGGACGCCAAAGCTTCATCTCTGATGTTTGCTAAATTTTCGCCAGATGCCAGTCGGGTAGCCTATGTAAGTGAAAACAATATTTATGTAGAAAATATTTTAAATAATGAAACAACCCAGTTGACCACAGATGGATCCACTACTCTTATAAATGGAACATTTGATTGGGCATATGAGGAAGAGTTTGACCAAAGAGATGGGTTCCGTTGGAGTCCGGATGGGGAGAATATTGCTTTCTGGCAAATAGATGCGGAAGGGATAAAGGATTTTTTAATGATTAATTATACCGATTCTCTTTATTCTTATGTTAAACCTGTCCAGTACCCAAAAGTGGGAGAGAGACCTTCTTCAGCTAGAATAGGGGTGGTTAGTGCTAAAGGTGGGGATATTCAATGGATGAAACTAGAAGGAGACCCTCATCAGCACTATATTGTCCGAATGGATTGGGCTGGAAACTCAAAGGAATTAATGATTCAACAACTGAATCGTAAACAAAATACTAATAAACTTTTATTGGCAAATGCTTCTGAGGGTACCATTCGTTTGCTCCATACTGAAAAGGAGGATACCTGGATTGACCTTCATAATGATTTGAGATGGTTGCAGGGAGGTAATAAGTTCCTTTGGTTAAGTGAAACAGATGGTTGGAAACATGTGTACATTGGTAATAGAGGTGATGGGAAGCTAAAACGAATCACTCCATGGGATTTGGATGTGATTAGTATTCAGCTAGTGGATGAAAAGAAGGGATGGATGTATTTTATAGCTTCTCCTGACAATCCCACTCAAAGATTTCTTTATCGAAGCCGTTTAAATGGAAAAGGAAGTCCACAAAAGGTTTCTCCAGAAAACTTGAAGGGAACTCACCAATATCAAATCTCTACAAATGGAAAATGGGCAATTCATACCTATTCTAATGCTAATACTCCGGCCATTATTGATATGGTGAGTTTACCCAATCACCAATCCGTACGTTCATTGGTGGACAATAAGGCCCTAAAAGGTGAAGTAGCAGCCTTAAATATTAAGTCTCTCGAATTTTTTAGGGTGGACATTGGTAATGAAGTGAAGTTAGATGGATGGATCATAAAACCTGTAGAATTTGACCCTACAAAGAAATACCCTGTATTGTTTTATGTTTATGGTGAACCATGGAACCAAACCGTACTAGATCGTTGGGATGGATGGAGATTTCTATGGCATCAATTTATTGCTCAACAAGGCTACGTAGTGATCAGTGTAGATAATCGTGGAACGCCAGCGCCAAGAGGTAGCGCATGGAGAAAATCCATTTATGGTCAAATAGGTATTCTGGCATCCTCGGATCAGGCTGCCGCTGCGCTGAAAATTTCCGAATGGGGCTTTATTGATAAAGATCGATTAGCGATATGGGGACACAGTGGGGGAGGTGCCATGACTTTAAATGCACTATTTCGTTATCCTGATATTTATAAGACTGGAATGTCCGTGGCACCGGTAACCGATCAACGGCTTTATGATAATATATATCAGGAACGGTATATGGGACTTTTGTCGGAAAATGCGGATGGCTATAAAAATGGCTCACCCATAACTTATGCAAAAGACTTGAAAGGAAATCTCTTATTGGTTCACGGAACAGGAGATGATAATGTACATTACCAAAATTCTGAAAGACTAATCAATGAATTGATACGTCATAATAAGCCATTTTCAATGATGGCTTATCCAAATCGCTCACATGGCATTTTTGAAGGGGAAAACACGACCTTGCATTTGAGAACTTTGCTGACCAATTATCTGAAAGCAAACTTAGAGGCAGGGCCAAAGGTAAAAGGGGTAGCCAAAAAAGAGTGATAATTAATTCCGAAAGTTTTTAGTTTGTTATAGTTTGCATGGAAAAGACACAGGCAATGTTGCCTGTGTTCTTTTTTTTTGAACTTTCCTTTTTCTGACTAGTCTCATAGCTAATGTTAGATGGGGCAATTTTAGGAAAATTTTTGGCAAATAAAGAAGACAAAATTTTCTGTCCTTTCTCCTTTTATCCCGTATTCCATTGTTAAAGGAATTGAAATTGAATTGGGTAAAAATCAAAGCTTTTTTTCTGTTTTCAATTTCTACTTAACAAATTCCATTACCACATATGACCCTTCTCCATGCCCTTCTTTAATTGGTTCAATATCAGTGATCTGTTCTAAAGGTCTGAAAAGGGTTTGAGTACTCTTTGGAGTTTGTTTGAATCCAGCAGTACGGGCTAGGGCAATTACCTTTTCCGGCGTGTGGAATTTCGCCGTGTGGTAAAAAATATTTTCGGCCCTACGGGATTCATAGGACAATCCAATTTCACTATTTCGGTCAATAAATCCCACAATCATTGAACCCCCTTTTTTTAGCACACGGTGTGCTTCTTTAAAGGCTTTGCGTGAACTGGCTAAATGACAAATGGTCACGAAAAGAACAAAATCAAAAAGCATATCCTTATAAGGAAGGCTTTCTGCAACACCATCAACAACTTCTAAGCCACGATCCCGGGCTATTCTTCGCATCGGTTGAGAGGGCTCTACCCCTTCTTTTATGTTAAGTGGAAGAGCATACTTTCCAGTTCCTAATCCGACCTGAATTCCATGACTAGCATCGGGAATATGTTCTGTCAGTGCCAGGATTTCTGATTCAAAAGCATATTTATGTCGATCGAACCATGTTTCATACCTTTCAACATGGGTCTCGAAGGGGGCAGTTTCAATCATGGCTGCATTAGTTTTGTAAGCTAAAAATTTAATTTTCAAAAGTTAACTTCTATTTCTCCTTTTGCTCTTTAAAAAAACAACTTAAAAAGTAAGATTTAGAATTTTGCCTTCTGCATTTCCTATTTCATTATTAAACTTTCCTCACTCACTAAATATTAAATGTTCTTTACTTTATTAAATCAATGATGGGCTTTTATGGTTCCCAATTGAGGGTGTTTGAAGAGAGGAAGGTTTTATTCAACTATAGGCTATTTTAAGCAATTTAATTACATAAAAATACCGCCCTTGTTTTGAAAGAACTCTTCCTTAAGTAATGCCTCATCAACAAAGCCGAAATAGGTGGAGTGGGGTTCTTTAGGTTTCTTTATATAATCTTTTATGAAAGAACTTCCATATAACATTATTTCGCCGGCATGCCTAAAAAAAATTATGGGAGATTGGTGAAGAATAATTAAATCAACCTTAATCTGTCAAAAAGTTATATTTTTTCATTTCTTTTTTAAGCGTTAAAGGGTTTGGTTAGT
>NZ_SMMB01000601.1 GCF_009711365.1 Xanthovirga aplysinae
TTTTGGATTTACCTTATCTTAACAATTTCTGTGTTTTATATTATTATACCAATTGTCATTCCTAAGAAGTTCTAAAAATATAGGGGGAAGGGACGCAAAAAAATATAGCAAACCAGATTGGTGTTCTTACCCCTCCCCTTTTTCTCTTTCATGTTATTTTCTTTATTCCACCTATCTCGGTGTTGGGATTAATTAAAATTCAAGATCAATTTCAGCACCTTTTTTACCGTCTTTCAACCACTCAATGCCAAAACGAATACTTTCTGCAACCTCTATTTTTGTTTGAATATACTCTTGCTCTTTTTTGAAATTATGCTCGTGCATATACCTTGCTTTTTGACGCTTTTCTCTGATTTGAAACTTAAGGTTTTCAAAAAAATGCGTTAATTCCTTTTGGTCAATTTTATCCAAAATTTTTATGTATCATCTAAAACGACCCCAAGCTAACGCTTATTTTCCACTCCAAATAACTAGTACATAATGAGTTTTGGAGTTTACAAAAAAGAGAAGGAAGCCTAACCAATAGGCGAGGGATAAAAGTCTAGCAGAAGTGGACAAATCCGTACTCTTTACAGTGAGAGAAAATTGGCAGATGAAATGTTCTTTGAATTTTAAATTGTAAAATTCTTATTTTAATACCATGCAGGTGGTAAATAAACTAGAGAATGAATTCTTTCACTTTAAGAAGGAATTTGAGGACATGAAGAAAAAGATGAATGGGAAGGGTTTATAAATAGCTAATAATGTAGAATTTAAAATGACCTTAGAAACTAAGGGCTTCAATTATATAGCCAATTGGGGGTATGAATCATTTACTTTGAATACTTATACCAAACTGCTGACCAATTCTATTGGATTTATCTTGCGATCATCATCTTGCTTCTTTACTCGGGTCTTTAAAAAATTATTGCGTATTTGTGAATTTTTACATAATCTTAAGATAGCTTAAATAAGCTCAGTCACCATTCTTTTAGCATTTATTTCAAGTTACCATGGATAAACTTAATCATATAATAAGGAGGACTTGATAGATACAAAGGGGGCTTAATTACAATAAACATGAAGAAAATTAAATTTACCTACATCCTTTGCGCATTATTATTTACGATTAATACTGCTATATCACAAATTCGTACAGGTGCCGACCAAACTTCGAAATATCTAAATTACCTTAAAGGTAAAAAAATTGGAATGGTCGTTAATCCTACTTCAAGAATAGGAAATAAGCCTATTGTAGATAGTCTGATTTCCTTAGGTGTAAATATTGTCAAAGTATTTGGTCCTGAGCATGGGTTTCGTGGAGACCTAGGGGCCGGTGTAAAAGTACCGGATGATATAGATCCAATTACAGGGATCAAAATAGTTTCCTTATATGGAAAAACCAATAAACCTACCAAAGCAATGTTGGAAGATGTAGACTTGATGGTCTTTGACATTCAGGATATCGGAGTAAGATATTTTACCTATATAGCGACTATGCATAGGGTTATGGAGGCCTGTGCAGAGAATAATAAGGAACTACTAATATTAGATAGACCAAATCCGAATGGTTATCTTATTGATGGGCCTATATTAGACATGGCCTATAAATCTGATATCGGAATGCATCCTGTTCCTATTACACACGGAATGACCATAGGGGAGTATGCTCAGATGATCAATGGTGAAGGCTGGTTGGCAAACGGAATAAAATGTAATATTAAGGTAATCCCTGTATTAAATTATAGTCACGACATGGAATATATACCCCCTGTGAACATGTCACCGAACATAAACACCTATCATGCCGCACTTTTGTATCCATCAACTTGCCTATTTGAAGGAACCGTGCTCAGTGAGGGTCGAGGTACTCAATTTCCTTTCACGGTAATCGGTAGCCCGGCATTTAAAGGAATATATGATTTTTCATTCACTCCTGTAAGTATTCCAGAAATGAGCGCGACACCAAAACATCTGAACAAAAGATGCTTTGGACTGGATTTAAGACAACTGGATTTGAAAGAATTAAGAGAAGGAAAGAAAATAGATTTATCCTGGTTAATAGAAACCTACAAAAGATATCCTAACAGATCTATCTTCTTTGACCACAATCAAAGTATACAAATCGTAGTATTTGACAAACTAGCAGGTGGGCCAGGATTGAGGAAGCAGATTATTGCAGGATTATCCGAGGCTGAGATTCGCAAAAGCTGGGAACCGGGATTGGAAAAATATAAGAAGATGCGAAAGAAATACCTAATCTATCCTTAGAATTTCAGCGAACATCTCCTTTTGACAAGTACTACATTTGTGAATGGCAATCCTGTGAGGTTCAAGAATTGAATGTTTAAGGATACCATATTCATTTGTTGGCTTCTGTTACTCCAAAGGATCCTATCTCTAAATTAATGGGAGTGCTAAAAGGAAAAATAGCAATAAAACTATTTAATAGCCACGATGCAGGTGGTAAAGTAAACTAAAGAATGAGTTTTTTGACTTTAAAAAGGAATTTGAGGAGGTGAAGAAGATGATGAAAGGGAAAGGTTAATGAATAGTTAAAAGTGAAGAATTAATAATGACCCAAATAGCTGAGGACTTCAATTTTATTGCCAATTGGGGGTATGATTCATTCACCTTAAACACCTATAAG
>NZ_SMMB01001048.1 GCF_009711365.1 Xanthovirga aplysinae
TTTTCCCGGAAGAAATTCTCAAAAATTCAGGTAATCCTTTAAATGCAAATCCAAAAAGATTGAAAAAATCAAGATATTTGTTTGATGGACGAATTATTTTTGGGCTGGATATTTTAGGATTGAAATAATTCTAAAGTAATCCGACCAAAGCAATTATTGAGGAATACGGAAACCATTTATTGAAAAAGCATGAAAAAAAAATGTCCTTGTGGCTCTGCCAGAGATTATAACAACTGTTGTGGAAAGTTTATTAAGGGGGAAGCATTCCCCAACACCGCTGAAGAATTGATGCGTTCGCGCTATACTGCTTTTGTAAAAATGGAAGTGGACTATCTTGTGGACACTTCTTGGCCCGAAAACAGAACAGCACAAGATCGCCGGGAAATTAAGGAACATTCAAAGGACATTCAATGGGTAGGATTAGAAATTGTAAAAACTGAAAAGGGTCAGAAAGAAGACCAAAAGGGAGGGGTGGAGTTTAAGGCATATTACCTGAACAAAGATGGTAAGGGAGGTCTACATCATGAGAATTCCGAATTCAGAAAACAGGATGGTAAGTGGTATTATGTAAAAGGAGTTTTTCTTACCTGAAACCCAAATCACAGGACTCTTCCCCTACTGGGGAAAAATAAATGGAAAACCCAAGGAGATTGTTCGGAGAAGTATTTACATTTCAACCCCCTTTCCAAGCTCTTAGTTGCTAATTTAGGCCCTTCTCCTCTTTGAAGATAAAAGCCTTCAAAGCCTTAGTTGTCTTATCTCTTTCAAAGTACCAGTCGGAATAAGGCAAAGGAAAAACCCTTATCCCGGCACGTTGCAATATACGGAAACGTTCTATTCCAAAAGCCCCTTCAAATTCTCCAGGGTAGCCCACCAGGTCTATTCCCAAATAGTGTTCTTTGTATTTTAGCAAAAGATCAATGGTTAAGCCTGCTATGGGATAAGCCTTCCAGTACTTACCCATCTTCCATTTTTCTAATATATCAATAACTTCTTCTAAAAACCTATCATGAATTATAGGGCTTTGGGGAAGATGACACACTTCTTCCTGAACGGCTTCTAGGTAATCCCTTAGTAAAGAATTCCTCTTCAGCTCCTCCTCCTTTACAGATAAATAAATGTGTTGTTCCTGCCTTGCCCTTGTGATAGAGACATTAAATACATCTTCTTTATTGACATGATGAAAAGCCGAAGGATGTGTTTCAGCGTCAACGGCAAAGGAAAGGTGCATAATATCTCTTTCCTCTCCCTGAAAGCTGTAAGCAGTACCCACTCTTAATTGATGTTTTTCAATTTCCTTCATGGAAAAATTATCGTACAGCTGCCCTCCAATATAATCCACCTGGGCCCGAAAAGGTGATAAAACCCCAATACTGGTACAGTACTCTTTGGCTAAATCCGCTTCTTGATCAATTTTTATCCTCACATTTTTTAGCAATTGGCTTGCCTCCATTACATTATGACCCTTTTGTTCTCTTATCCCCTTCAGTTGATTCAAATACAATCCCTTTTCTATTGCATCAGGTCTTTTTGTCATGATCCTCAAGGAATTGTCATAGAATCGCTCATTACTAAAGGCGATGATGGGCCCCACACTTCTAAAATGCTCATCCAGCATTGCTAGTTGGTCACCAGCTTGCAAGGCATTCATAGCCAAATCCAGAATACTCTTCTCCCTATAGTTGAGAGTATCTTTTTCTACTTTCTCCAGCTGAAACTTTTTTTGAAAAAAAGATTGTACACTACGGGACAAAAAAGATACATGGCGCAACTGATTAGGGTCTCCCGCAAAAACTACCCGTTTAGCACGTTGCATCAATGGAAGGCAACTGGCAATATCGCATTGGGTAGCCTCATCGATAATCAAAACATCATACAACTCTTTTTGCAATGGCATTACATCCTTTATGCTGGAAAGATTTACCAACCAAATTGGAAATGCTTTTAGCAAAGCCTTCATATCAATCTGCTCAAATTTACTTAACCTCTCGGTATCACTATCCTGTTGTATAGCCTCATAAAACCCTTTTAAATCCTTCCAGTTATTCTTTACAACTCCTAACAACTGCGCCACATATTGTAATCGAATTATTTCTAAGATGTCCTTAACCTGTTCACCATCATTTTTACTGATATTATCATAAATCTCCCACAAAGGGGTTTGCATCTTATTATTTAGATCAATGTATTTGGTTTTTAAGCGATGCCACAACCCCTGGTTTTCCTGACTTAAGTATTCTCCCCATTTTAACTCATTACCTACCTCCTCGTGAAACATCTTTTCCAAGGCCTCCATTTCCCAAAAATCCTTGTCAATTTTACTGTTCAATTTTTGAATAAGTTCTTCCAGACCAAGGCTACCTACCAACACCTTAGGAAGGTTAAATTCCTTTAATAAATACCTAAGGGAATGCACACGAGTTAATAATGCTTTTAAAAATCGTTTCAAGGAAGTAGTATAAATACGTTTATTACCACCTCTCACCACGCACCTGTCAAAACCGAGCTGTCCTCTGATCTTTTCTGCAATCACATCAACCGCCTCATCTGTTCGCGAGGCAATAAGAACGGACTCCCCCCTACTCATGTGCTCTATGGCAATAGCTCCAATCGTATAAGTTTTACCTGTTCCTGGAGGACCTACTATTAAGGTCAGTGGATTGATAGCAGCAGACTTTAATAAAGCTTGTTGCGCTTCACTAAGAATAATGGGTAGCCTTCCTTTTTGATAGGTAACTTTATTCCGAATTTCTGATTTTTCTCCAAACAAATACTGAAGAGGAAAAGAGAAATCATTGGATTGGGCAATTTCTTGAAGTTCATTGAGCACCCCTCGAGTATTGAAGGATTTACTCACAATGCCCAACATACTACCAGGCAGCAACTGAAAGGTAGCGGGTTCAGCTTTCTTGAGTTTTTTGATTACCTGCCTAATGTACTTAATCCCTACGTTCTGTGGATAAGCATATAATTCATCTCTATTTATAGATGAAAAGTATTTTTGAAAAACTTGGTTGATGGAACCTATATCTTCAAACCCAATAAAGCCTTGGGGGAATTTCTCTAATAGCTCATCCTGCCATTCCCCTTCCCCTGTCTCTTTTCCCAATAATCGGAATAAAGGAAAATTAACCCTCCGTTTTTCTGGATCAATGGATAAATAATGGAGGCCCTCTTTTTCTTCTATTTGAGCGGAATAATAAAACAGAGGAGCGCAAACCCTTTTTATCTCGCCCTTCATATCTGCCGCATGCCCACAGATAAAAAAAGAGGCATAAATTAACTCTTTTTCCTTTTCATAAATTTCTAGTTTTTTTTGAATGAGTACGGCCTTAGTACTATCTATGGGAACGATGGGATAAGCACCAGTTAACAACTCCTCCTTTCCTTCCATATAGACCCGATTTTCCACCTTACTATCCAAGAAATCGAACAAGGTTAATTCTCGGTTATCAGCTTGATAACAATCATGAAAATAAGAAATGAGTTTAGGAAGATTTATCGGCATGAATTCTAAAATAAAAATCTTTATTAAAAAAAGAGGCTGCTAAATGAATTAAATTTCACCTGTCAAAATAAATAGAAGTGCATTTTAGGGGAAAGTATTCATTTATGCAACTATATGAATTGGATTGTCCCTGATATAAACGTTGACTTCTTATTTATTTTATCTTGGTCAATACCGGGAGATTAATCTCTTTAAGACTTCCATTTAATTTAGGAATTGATCAGTATGATTGAGAAACTTAACTACTTAAACTGTCGCTCCA
Organism: Xanthovirga aplysinae; assembly: GCF_009711365.1. Lineage (GTDB taxonomy): Bacteria > Bacteroidota > Bacteroidia > Cytophagales > Cyclobacteriaceae > Xanthovirga > Xanthovirga aplysinae. The sequence continues at coordinate 3,771 of NZ_SMMB01001048.1, forward strand.
TTATCCTCTATTGTTATATTTAATCGATCTTGCACATCGGCAAACCTTAATCCAGAAGTTGGGGCTGAATTGTAAACAAATAGGAATAACCTTCTGAACATCCTATCAATAGACCCTTCCAAACAAGGATTTCTATTCATTCTTAATAACGTTCGACCTTCCTCCCCGAACACCACTCTACCCGAAACAAAGAATCACCTCTTCCCTTTCCCATTTTTCACCTATTAAACTTAGATCACCTTTCAATCGTAATTTGTGCGCTCCAAAACAACACATGTTCAAAAACGCACACAAAAAATATTCCCAATACCCAAAAATAAGCCTCCATTATCTGTAAAGGGCTATTTTAATAGTTATGGCACAACAGTTGAAATAATTTAGGCACAGACTAAAAATTAAAAACACTAAATAATACAGCTATGAAAATCCTTTCCATATTCCAATCCAATTCAATAGTGCCCATTTTATTTTTAGGTGCCTTAACATTAATCTTATCTATCTCATCCTTCTCGGGAAACAAGAGAGAAGCCGAGATAGCTTCAGTAGAAATGGCTTTCGAAATAATTTTGAGTCCTGAAGAAGAGTTAGACTTAGCCAGAGAAGCAGTGGAAGCTATGGAACCAGAAATAAAAGAGGTAGTTATCCTTCCACAAGAAATCTATATCTACGATCAAGACAATAACTTAATCGAACACGTTAGAGGGACAATGGATGAACTTCAACAAAACAATCAATTGCAATCCATTATCGCCAATAGCAACCTACTAATGGAAGACGGTGTAGATAAATTTTACATCCAAAGGAAATAAACGAGAAGAAAAGTCATTAGTGAAAAGGAAGGGTTTTACAAAAATTGGTGTAAATTTAAAGTGAACCAGATTTTAACCCACAGAATAACGGAGAATTAAATCAAACAACTTTATCCTCTATTGAAATTACCTCCCAAGTTTTAGGAATGAAAGGTAAAATAGGATTTGAAGAAACCTTTGCCATAAAAGAAACCCTGGAATTCAGTCGAGCATTTGCTGGAGAAAGTGGTAACTGGGGTAACTTTAGCAGGCAGATTTTAGACCTTGATGAAGAAAGGTTAGAAATCATGAACAAGAATGGTATTGAGTACGCTCTATTGTCACTCAACTCACCTGGTGTTCAAGCAATTTTGAATCCTGATAAAGCAATGAGGATAGCCAAGAAGGCCAACGATACACTTGCTTATGCGATTTCCAAGTATCCCCAGCATTATGGTGGCATGGCTACTTTGCCTTTACATAATCCTGATATGGCATCAGAGGAATTAATCCGTTGCGTAAAAGAGCTTGGGTTTAAAGGAATAATGGTCAATGGGTTTCAACAAATTGTCCATCCTGATCATGTTAAGTTTTATGATTTCCCAGAATACCGTTCTTTTTGGGCCACCGTATCAGAGTTGGAAGTCCCCTTCTATTTGCACCCACGTATGCCGATCCCCTCCAGGTCCCAGAATTATGACGGGCACCCTTGGTTAATGAGTGCCCCTTGGGGCTTTGGCGTCGAAACCTCCATTCATTCCTTGAGGTTGTGTGGCTCTGGCCTGTTTGATGATTATCCTAACTTGCGTATATGCCTGGGACACCTGGGTGAAACCATTCCCTTTGCTTTAAATCGTCTAGAGGAGCGTATGCTTTTCTCTCCTCGTGGATATAGAGGAAAACGGCCGATCGGTGACTATTTCAGGGATCATTTTCACCTCACCTGCAGTGGGAACTTTAACGACGCCGCTTTCCGCTGCACCCTAAATGTGATTGACCATGACAAAATTTATTTCTCGACTGACTATCCTTTTGAAACCATGGAAGACGCTGCCTCCTGGTTTGACAACACTAAGGTCATATCAAATGAAACACGAGAAAAAATTGGCCGCACCCATGCTATTAACCTGTTCAAGCTGGATCTAGAATAAAAACTTGGCACTTTTCAATTGAAACTACTTAATGGCCAATGTCCGAATATGGAAAAGCTTCCATAAAAACATTTTTTTATTAAAATTCGGCCATTTCAAACACCACCGACACTCCAAATTAAAGGGTCCACATTTTAAAATGTTGACCAAGACTTTTAACCAGATTAGTATATTTAACTTAAAGCATGTTAAAAAATTTCTTAGTTATGTTCTCTTCTAAAAATCAGCGAAATCCTAAGTACCAAATATTTTTTGCACTTCAAAAAAATAGTCATTTTAGAATTTTAAGGTCTTAGAACAGCAACAAGTTTTGCTAGCATCAAGTATCCCCTCATAACCCTTTTTTACATTTACAATATATTCAAATCCATTCCTTTTAAGAATTGAGGCAGCGATCATTGACCGATAGCCAGATTTACAATTCAAGTAATACTTTACTGACTTATCCAAACCAGACAAATTATCGGCTATAGTCGCTAGTGGAATGTTTATAGCATTATCTAAATGTCCTTCTCTAAATTCTTCCTCTCTACGTACATCAATGATTGAAGTGCTTATCATATTATTTTTGAAATCAATGGGACAAATATTGGTTATGGTAGCCACTTCAAGGCCAGCTTTTTGCCAAGTTTCAAAACCTCCTTTAAGATATCCTAAAACATTTTCATAACCCACACGTGCCATTCGTAAGGCAGTTTCCTGTTCTCTCCCCTTTTCAGTAACCAGCAAAACCGGAGTTTGGAGATCTTGTACTAAGGTTCCCAACCAAACGGCAAAAGATCCTTTTAATCCAATATTGATTGAGCCAGGTACAAATCCTGAGCTAAATTGAGTTACATCCCGGGAATCAATAACAATTACATTTTCCTTCCTCATCCCCATACTAAAGGAAGAGGTATCCAGGGGATTGTTGGCTTGTTCCAAGATGGAATCTATGGGATCATACCCCCTCTTATTTATGGCTGCGTTCTTTGGGAAATATTGTGGAGGTGCGCTTAGTCCGGTGGTGACCACCTTAATAAATTCTGTTTCGTTATCAACTTGTAGGGCATAGTTGAGCCTTTTTTGATCTCCAATAGTGCTCACTCTTTCCTTTCCTAAACTTTTCCCGCATAGGGAACCAGTCCCGTGCCCCGGATACACAATTACACCCTCAGGTAATGTTAAAAGTTTTTCCTTTATGGAATGATATAAATATCCTCCCAAGTCCTCCACACTTAGATCTGATTTAACTGCAAGATCAGGACGCCCAACATCTCCCACAAATAAAGTATCTCCAGTAAAAACAGCATGTTCTTTTCCCTTTTCA
>NZ_SMMB01001261.1 GCF_009711365.1 Xanthovirga aplysinae
AAATAGATGTTTATAAATTTAAAAGGCCGGAAAAACATTTCCGGCCTTTTAAATTCCTACTTTTTACCGTTATAAGTACAATTTAGATGATTAGGAAGGTGTAGTAGCTATCAATAGCTTTGTTTTCCTTTCACAATTATTTTTATTTAATGTACCCCTTACGCTTTAGAATAGTTTCTATGAATTTTATCTCATTTTCTGTTTTAAAGATTTTATTGGGTAAGTAAATAAATTGCACTTTTGACATGACTAAAACAATAGCCTCTTTAGTTGTATAGGCTTTTTTGATCATGTCCCATTTTACTGGCATTCCTTGTTTAGGATTAAGTTTGATCAGAATTTGACGACTGTCAATCTCATAACTTAGGCGTTCAAAAAACATTTTTCCCTGTTCTAGGTGTGGAACGCCAGCAAATTGGATAACCCAAAAAAGGATATACAATATTAAGGCTATTACTGCACCTATAATCCACCAAACTGAAGGTAAAAAGAATGTGCCACTACAGATGGCCAGTGCAATCAATACTACCCACCATTGTTCTTTTAAGATATTCTTTAAACCAACCTTCATATATTGGCCTGTAGATAGTTGATATTTCTTTGTTTTTACAATCATGATTCTTTGTTAAGCCATTTAATTGCCTTTCTGGCTTTGGCAATTTAATAATTGATAAAAAGTTTCTTTTAAAAAGGATAAGACCTAAAAGTTAAACGAAAGAACTGGAATTTTTTGCCATTTTATTCTTGGATAGCTTTTAGGCTAATGTCCATTGGTTGGCTGGAATGCGTTAGTGCTCCCACAGAAATAAAGTCTACACCCGATTCTGCTACAGCACGTATATTTTCTCGTGTTATTCCACCGGAGGCCTCTGTTTCGTATTTGTTGTCAATTAAATCTACCGCTTCCCTCATTTGACTAGGGCTCATATTGTCCAACATAATGACGTCCACTCCTCCTTCCTGCAGCACTTCTTTTACTTCCTCAATATTTCTGGTTTCTACTTCTATGCGCAGATTTTTCCCCGTTTTTTTCAAATATTGATGAGTTGCACGAATGGCCTTTTTGATGCCGCCTGCAAAGTCCACATGATTATCTTTCAGCATTATCATGTCAAATAAGCCAAAACGGTGATTTACCCCTCCACCAATGGCTACTGCCCACTTTTCCATTAATCGGAAATTGGGACAGGTTTTACGGGTATCTAAGAGTTTGGCTTTTGTTCCTTCAATCAGTCGGGATAATTCAGAGGTGTGTGTGGCAATGCCACTCATCCGTTGCATACAGTTCAATACCAAGCGTTCGGCAGTAAGGATGGAACGGGCTTTGCCTTCTACAATTAAGCCTATATCCCCATATTGTACAGGGTCCCCATCTTTCAGCTTCAAAGTTACGCTCAAATCATTGTCTACGGCATGAAAAATCATTTCCGCTAGTTCTAATCCAGCGATAATGCCTTCCCCTTTAATCAGTAATTGAGCTTTGTTGAGTGTTTCTTCAGGGATGGCAGCTAAGGAAGAATGATCTCCATCCCCTACATCCTCTGTTAGGGCAGCTTTAATAAAGTTATTAATAGCTTCCGGTGTTAAATATTCCAGTTTCACGCCACAAAAATATAAAAAGGCTCTGAATATAACAGAGCCTTAATTTATTTTTAAAGCAGTTAATTTAGGGAAGGGTAAAATATCCTCCTTCTTCTCACTTCCCATATAACCTTTTCCTTTAGGAAATAAGGTTTAAAATGCTATATGTAGGGTGCTGTATTTTGCATTTCACTAATCAGCCTCTCACTTTTTACTCATCACCAAAATTAATTATTCCTTATCAAAACTTATCATGTAAACCAGATAGTCACGATTAAACTGTTTGACCCGCATCAAAACCCGAAAAGCGCCTCCTTTATAAACGTATTTTCCTATGGTGTAATTTAATCCTTCCTTTGATGCTCCTTTATGGATATACTCAAAATCTTCAGGAGGAAAATCCTTGAAAAAACCTTTAAGAATAAATTCGGCTTGTACTTTACTATAATTTGTGCGTTCTCCGTCAATACTTAATTCAATTCGGTCGTTAAAAAATCGGGTTAGTTCCTTTGAGGAACCGGATTTCATCGCTACTCGTACATTGTGAATTACACCACTTTGAGCTTGGGCCGGAGAAAAAGCCAGCCAGAAAGTGCTGAAAACGAAAAAGATGAAAAAAGTAGGTATAAACTTAAAGTTGCTCATGTTTCGCATTGATTCTTACAAAAGATAGCGCTAAAATTGTGCCAACATCAAAAAGAGTTTCTTTCTCCTTTCGGGTTAAGTGCCTCTTTGTTACCGGATTTATAAAATTTAAAGGGTTAAATTAGCATTTTTGCTATTTAATAACAACTCTTGCATACTTAGAAAAATTTTTACTGATGAAAAAGAAAGTTTTATTAATGATTTTGGATGGTTGGGGAATAGCGCAAAACAAGGAGGTTTCAGCCATTGATAAAGCAGATACCCCTTTTGTGGATGGCCTCTACCAACATTATCCACATTCGCGGTTGGAGGCTTCAGGCCTTGCTGTTGGGTTACCGGAAGGACAAATGGGGAATTCAGAAGTGGGACATATGAATATTGGAGCCGGCCGTGTGGTTTATCAGGATTTGGTGAAAATTAATAAAGCTATAGAAGAGCATACCCTATCAAATAATACTGTTTTAAAGCATGCATTTGATTATGCCCTTTCCAATAATAAAAAAGTGCATTTTATTGGGTTGTTGTCGGATGGAGGTGTGCATTCGCATCTTAACCATCTAAAGGGGCTTTGCTCCATTGCTGCAGAACAAGGGTTGAAGGATGTTTATGTTCATGCTTTTACCGACGGGCGAGATACTGATCCTAAAGGTGGATTGGGGTATTTGAAAGAATTGGAAGAACATTTGAATCAAACAACTGGTAAATTGGCTTCCGTAACGGGTCGTTATTTTGCCATGGACAGAGATAACCGTTGGGAAAGAGTTAAACTGGCTTACGATGCCATGGTAAAGGCGGAGGGAAAAAAAGCTACAGATGTATTGGAGGCGATTCAGGAATCTTATGAAGAAGGAGTGACCGATGAATTTATTAAACCTATTATTGCTACTGATACAAATGGGAAAGCGGTGGCAACTATAGAAGAAGGAGATGTTGTGCTTTGCTTTAATTTCCGAACCGACCGTGGGCGGGAAATTACCCAAGCCCTAACTCAAAAGGATTTTCCGGGCCAGGATATGCGCAAAATGCCCCTTTATTATGTCACTATGACTAATTATGATGACACTTTTGAAAATGTTCATGTTATTTTTGATAAGGATAACCTCAAAAATACCCTGGGTGAAGTCATTGCAAAGGCAGGCAAAAAACAGATTCGTATCGCAGAAACTGAAAAATATCCTCATGTCACTTTTTTCTTCTCAGGAGGACGTGAGGAGGAATTTGAAGGGGAAAAAAGATTGCTTTGTCCTTCTCCAAAGGTGGCTACCTACGATTTGCAGCCTGAAATGAGTGCTTTTGATATTCGCGATAAGGTTATTCCTGAATTGAAGGAAAAAACTGCTGATTTTGTTTGTCTGAATTTTGCCAATCCCGATATGGTGGGGCATACTGGGGTTTTTGAAGCTGCTGTGAAGGCATGTGAGACCGTAGATCAATGTGCCAAGGATGTGATCACTACGGCGCTTGAAAATGATTATGCTACAATTGTAATTGCCGATCATGGAAACTCTGATATTATGATTAATGCAGATGGTTCGCCGAATACAGCTCATACCACTAATTTAGTACCATGCATTTTAGTAGAGGATAATCCTCCTGCACACATTAAGGATGGGAAATTAGGGGACCTGGCACCAACCATTTTACAATTGATGGGAATCGAGATACCTGAGGACATGTCAGGAAAATTATTGGTAGAATAATTTTAAGAACAGAATTTAATTGAGAGGATAGAGATTTTGTTTTCTGGAGCAAAATCTCTGTTTTTCTTTAAAATTTTATAGATGAAGATTATTTTCTTTTTGACAGAATTGTGTCTTTCTAGGGTTAGGGAATTAAGTTGATGAATTCTTTAAAATATTGAAATGATGATAGAAAGCGTAATAGAAGAAGATTATCAGGAATTAGTGGAGCTTTGGGAAGCATCTGTAAGAGCTACTCATAAATTTTTAAAAGAAGAAGATATACAATTCTATAAACCATTAATCCTTAACGAATACCTGAAAGCGGTGGAATTGTTATGTGTTCGCAATGAGAACAGACAAATAATAGGATTTCTAGGAGTTGCGGAAGGTATTATAGAGATGTTGTTCATCCACCCTTTAAGTCGTGGGACAGGAATTGGAAAGTTACTCTTAAAATATGCTATCAATACTCTCAAAATATATAAAGTGGATGTTAATGAACAGAATGAGCAAGCCTTGGGATTTTATGAACATATGGGATTTAAGGTAGTAAAACGTTCTGAACTTGATAGCATGAAAAAGCCCTATCCTATTTTACACATGGAATATAAATTGAGCGCAAAAAATTCTAACAAATGATACAGAGAATGTAATTTTGAAATCCAATAATAAGCATTTGAAAATTGCTGGCTTCTTTGTCTTTAAGACCAGTCAATTTCTTTGTGAGTTGTGTCCATTGAGACCATTGTATTTTTTCCAGCTATATAATCAGAAATCAGATATTTAATATATGTCATTATTTAAAGCAAAATTAAGTAGATTAAACTCTTCTTTCTTTGTATTGCCTTTTATTCTTTTCAATGTTTTCGCTTGTAGTTCAAAAAACTCAGAGGAAAACAAAATAACAGAATATTATGATGTGAAGGGTCTTTTGGATCAACAACTTTTAATGTTCGAAAAAATGGAGCCACAACTCCAAAAAGTGGTGCTATTGGACGATGAAAGGGATTCTACAGTTTTGCAGCCTGACCAGAAAAGTTGGCACTCTGAATTGGATGCTTTTTACAACTTGGACCTGAATAAAAAAGATTTGGTGGGGCAATACCAAACCCAAAAAGGAGAACAGGAAGGTTTAAGTTGGTTGAAATATACGGCTAAGGAACCTGAAAATAGAGAAGTAAGCCAGCTGACTATTTATTTTATCAATCAACCAAATGTACCCTCTGTTATTGAGGCTATTACAGGAAAAAATAACCAGCTGTATGGTTTGGAAAAACGATTGTTCATGCAGTTTGATGGTAATAATGTAGAAAACCTGAGATTAAAGACTTATGAAATTGGAGCCAATCAAAAGGTAGTGTTGCTGGATAGTTTGAGAGTTGAGGTAAGAGGGCATTTGATTTATGAATAATAAAAATGGATAGTATAATCAATTAAATAGCTTCTAGGTGAAATTAAGAAAATGATTTTCTTCTTACCTTAATTCTAAAGAAATTAATTAACCCGACCCACCATACCTAAATTTAGCTATCTAAGGGAGAAATTAAGTTTTCACCATTTGCATTTGTTAAATATTCCTGCCTTCCAATTAATAATGAAAAGCCAATAAAACATTGGTTGAACAAGAAATCCTCCTTTTCGTATCAAACTCTAGAAGTAGTTAAAACCAATTGGCTTAAAATGAAATTGAAATATTATTTTTTAGGAGCCACGAAAACACTTACCGTTTCCAATAAAATCCCAAGAGATCTTTTGTTAGAAAAATATTTATATTCGTCTATGCGAATACAAGGTTTTTGTATTAGGAGACACTTCTATATATTTGCGTAAATTAATTGTAACCACCTGATGGATAAATATTCATATATATCAAATGCTCATAGTTCCTACATTGAGGAATTGTATAATGCTTACAAGCAGGACCCCTCTTCAGTTGATGAGAGTTGGCAAAAGTTTTTTGAAGGGTATGAGTTTTCTCAAGTAAATGGAGAAGGAGTAACCCTAGAAGCAGTAGCGGCTGAAGTTTCTCCTAAGGAAGTGCAGGTAAGAAACCTAATTCATGCTTATAGATCTAGGGGGCATCTGAAGTCAAGAACAAACCCGGTAAGGGAAAGAAAAGACCGAAAAGCTTATCTGGACTTGCAGGATTTTGGTTTGAGTGAAGCTGATTTGGATACTGAATTTGATGCTGCCCGGGAATTAGGCATTGGAAAAGCTTCCCTAAGGAAGATCGTAGAAACTTTACAAACTATTTATACAGGTGCTGTTGGTTTTGAGTATATGTATATGCGTGAACCAGACATCCATCAATGGTTCAAGCAAAAGTCAGAGCATGAGGCTTTGAATTTTAATCCAAGTGCGGATACTAAGAAACGAATCCTTTTTAAATTAAACGAGGCAGTAGTTTTTGAAAACTTCCTCCATACTAAATATCTTGGTCAAAAAAGATTCTCTTTAGAAGGGGGAGAAACAACAATTCCTGCATTAGATGCTATAATCAATAAAGGTGCTGATCTTGGAGTAAAGGAATTTGTGGTTGGAATGGCTCACCGTGGTCGCTTAAATGTATTGGCCAATATTATGGGTAAAACTTATGAGCAAATTTTCAATGAGTTTGAAGGTGCTTATGAGCCAGACCTGACCATGGGTGATGGGGATGTAAAATACCACATGGGTTATTCTTCTGAAATTGAAACTCCTTCAGGGAAAAAAGCACATCTAAAACTTGCTCCAAATCCATCTCACTTGGAGGCCGTAAATCCGGTTGTAGAAGGTTTTTCAAGGGCAAAAGTAGAAAAGCAATATGATAATGACTTTGATGCGGTAATGCCAATCCTGATTCATGGTGATGCGGCACTTGCAGGGCAGGGAATTGGATATGAAGTCATCCAAATGTCGAAATTGAATGGATACCAAACTGGTGGAACCATTCATTTCGTTATTAACAACCAAATTGGTTTTACTACTGATTTTGATGATGCTCGCTCCAGTATCTATTCTACCGATTTGGCAAAAGTTGTGGATGCTCCGGTATTGCACGTAAATGGTGATGATCCTGAGGCGGTTATTTTTTGTGTGAACCTTGCCGTGGAGTTCCGACAAAAATGGAATCGGGATATATTTATCGACATGGTATGTTATCGTCGACATGGACACAATGAAAGTGATGAGCCTAAATTCACTCAACCTTCTTTGTACAATGTTATATCAAAACATGCTAATCCAAGGGAGGTATATAATAAAAAGTTGATCCAAAGAGGAGATGTAGATGCGGAGTTGGCTAAAAACATGGACAAGGAGTTCCGTGCCTTACTTCAGGATCGACTCAATATGGTGAAACAGCACCGTCTGCCGTACACTTTCCAACCATTGGAAAAAGAGTGGCAGTCTCTTAGACGAGCAACGCCAGAAGATTTTGAGCAGTCACCTGAAACAGGCATCTCTGCAGAATTTATAAACAAGGTAGGAAAAGCCTTAACAGAAATTCCAGCTGGATTTAAACCGCTCAAACAAATTGAAAAGCTGCTCAAGCAACGTAAAGATATGTTCTTTACGGAAAAAGAATTGAACTGGGCCGCTGCAGAGTTATTGGCCTATGGATCAATTTTGTTGGAGAATAAGGTAGTGAGATTATCAGGACAAGATGTGCAAAGAGGTACCTTTTCTCACCGTCACTCTGTATTGAGGGATGCTGATAGTAATGAGCCGTACATCAACCTTAACCACATTGAAGAAGGACAAGAAAAATTCAGAGTTTACAACTCATTGCTTTCGGAATATGGAGTATTAGGTTTTGAATTTGGTTATGCCATGGCTAATCCGAATGCCCTTACCATCTGGGAGGCACAATTTGGTGATTTTGCCAATGGTGCACAGGTAATGATCGACCAATTTATCTCTTGTTCAGAAACCAAATGGCAACGAATGAACGGGCTGGTTATGTTGCTTCCTCATGGTTATGAAGGACAGGGGCCTGAACATTCCAATGCAAGACCAGAGCGCTTTCTTCAGCTAGCTGCGGAATATAATATGGTGGTAGCTAATATTACGGAACCATCAAACTTCTTTCATGCCCTGAGACGGCAATTAAATTGGGAGTTTCGTAAGCCTTTAATTGTGATGTCGCCAAAATCATTGTTGCGTCACCCTAAAGCGGTTTCAGCTCTCGATGAATTTGAATCAGGACATTTTAGAGAAGTGATTGGTGACAATTATGCTGATGCCAATGCGGTAAAAAGAGTGCTGGTTTGTAGTGGAAAAATCTATTACGATTTGTTGGAAAAACAACAAAAAGATAAGCGTAAGGATGTGGCTATCGTCAGGCTGGAACAATTATATCCATTCCCTGAAAAACAATTGGCTAAAGAATTGGACAAATATAAAAATGCAGAGGTGATTTGGGTTCAAGAAGAACCTAAAAACATGGGTTCCTGGTCTTATGTGTTGAGAATGGCTAAGGATCTTAATTTCCGTTTGATTTCCAGAAAAGAAAGTGCTTCTCCAGCAACAGGATATGGAAAAACTCACAGCAAAGAGCAGACAGAAATCATAGAAAATTCCTTTAAATAGCGGCCTTAGGTTAAGGGTTAGTTAGATTGTAGATTATGTATTCACTGGTTCTAAATAACCCCTAAATATCCAGGTCAAATTTTTCATTAATTTAAAAAGCGTTCCAAAACTACGAATATATGAGCTTACAAATGAGAGTACCAACGGTTGGGGAATCCATCACAGAGGTGACCATTGCCCAATGGCTGAAGCAAGACGGTGATTTTGTAGAATTAGACGAAGTCATTGCTGAGATTGAGTCCGATAAAGCCACCTTTGAACTACCTGCCGAGGGTGCTGGTATTTTAAGAATCAAAGCCGAAGAGGGAGACACCCTGGAAATTGGAGCATTAATCTGTGAGATTGAACCTGCTGAGGGACAAAAAGGAGAAGTAAGTAGCGAAGCTGCCCCTGAATCTACCCCAACGCCTGATTCTGGGCCTAAGGCCACTGGAGAGGTGCATGAAATGATTGTTCCAACTGTTGGAGAATCCATTACTGAAGTTACGGTTTCCCAATGGTTGAAAGAAGATGGGGATTACGTAGAGTTGGATGAGGTAATTGCTGAAATTGATTCTGACAAAGCTACTTTTGAATTACCAGCCGAAGCTACAGGAACACTAAGAATTATAGCTCAGGAAGGAGATACTTTAGAGATTGGAGCTTTGATCTGCAAAATAGAAAAAATGGAGGGAGAGGCTCCTGCAGCTACAGCTACGAGTCCAGTTGCTGAGGCTCAAGCTACAACTGCCGTACCTGCAACCGGAGGTTATGCAGAAGGTCATGCCTCACCTGCAGCAGCTAAAATTCTGGCGGAAAAAGGTATTTCAGCTTCCGAAGTGAAAGGAACAGGCGTAGGAGGCCGTATTACAAAAGAAGATGCTGAAAAAGCACAAAAGGCCACCGCAAAACCGGCTCCTAAAGCTGCCCCTTCGGCTGCCAAAGCTGAACCTGCTGCTCCGGCCCCTTTTGGCGGTTCTCGTGAGCAGAAAAGACAAAAAATGAGCAGTCTAAGAAAGACCATCGCAAAGCGTCTGGTGGCTGCAAAAAATGAAACGGCCATGTTAACCACCTTTAATGAGGTAAACATGCAGCCGATCATGGATTTGAGAAAGAAGTATAAGGAGAAATTCAAGGAGAAACATGAGGTAAACCTTGGATTCATGTCCTTCTTCACCAAGGCTGTCTGCATGGCATTGGAGGAATGGCCGGCAGTAAATGCTCAAATTGATGGAAATGAAATTATTTATAATGATTTTGCCGACATTTCAATAGCCGTTTCTGCTCCAAAAGGTTTGGTTGTGCCTGTTATCAGAAATGCTGAAAGCATGTCTTTCGATCAGATCGAAAAAGAAGTGGTACGATTAGCTGTAAAGGCAAGAGAAAATAAATTGACCATTGAGGAGATGACAGGTGGTACCTTTACCATTACAAATGGGGGGATTTTTGGTTCCATGTTATCTACTCCAATTATCAATGCTCCACAATCAGCTATTTTGGGAATGCATAATATTGTACAACGTGCCGTGGTAGAAAACGGGGAAATTGTGATTCGCCCAATGATGTATGTGGCACTATCTTATGACCACCGAATCATTGATGGTCGTGAATCGGTAAGCTTCCTAGTAAGAGTGAAAGAGTTGTTGGAAGATCCTACCCGATTATTATTAGGAGTATAAAATCATAAAGCTTTGGGAGCTCAGGATGGATTGCCTTTAATGGTTTTTAAGTATAGTGTTGTTTTTAAGTTCATTCCTGATCCTCTCAAAACTTTTTCTTTTTAAAAGGACAATACCAACTTTTCAACAAATAACAATTGCCAAAAGGAGTCATTAGGTAAAAGTTAAGAGTGAATAGTAAATAAGGATAGGGCGCTTTAACTAACTTTTCATTCTTCACTTTTCACTTTTTTGGTGCTAACTTTTATAAAATTATGGCTTACGACGTAGTAGTTATAGGATCAGGACCAGGCGGTTATGTGGCAGCAATCCGCTGTGCCCAATTAGGCATGAAAACTGCCTTAGTAGAAAAATACAGTACTTTAGGAGGGACCTGCTTAAATGTAGGCTGTATTCCTTCCAAAGCGCTTTTAGATTCATCAGAACATTTTCATAATGCCCAACATACCTTTTCTACTCATGGAATTGAGTTGGAGAATTTAAAGGTTAATCTCCCTCAGATGATCCAAAGAAAGGACGAAGTTGTTGACCAGACTACATCTGGTATCGATTTCCTGATGAAAAAGAATAAAGTTGACGTCCATACAGGATTGGGATCATTTGTGGATAAGAACACAATTAAGATCACGGATGCTGAAGGAAATAGCAAAGAAATCAAAACCGATAAAGTAATTATCGCCACTGGTTCCAAACCAGCAGACCTTCCTTTCATGAAAATTGATAAAAAACGGGTCATCTCTAGTACGGAGGCATTGAAACTATCAGAAGTGCCAAAACATTTGATCGTGATCGGTGGAGGTGTTATTGGTATGGAGCTTGGTTCGGTTTATGCTCGTCTTGGATCAAAGATTACGGTGGTAGAATTTCTTGATAGTCTGATCCCAACTATGGACAAAACCATGGGGAAAGAGCTTCAAAAGGTTTCTAAAAAGACCTTAAAAATGGACATTAAACTTCAGCATAAGGTAACATCTGTAGAAAATACTGGGGATGAAGTCATTGTCAAAGCAGAGAATAAAAAAGGTGAACTGATTGAGATCAAAGGAGATTATTGCTTGGTTTCGATTGGTAGAAAACCTTACACAGAGGGCTTAGGATTGGAAAATATTGGGTTGGCTACTGATGAAAGTGGGAGAATCGAAGTAGATCAAAATCTTAAAACTTCTGTTGATAACATCTATGCCATCGGTGATGTGGTAAAAGGAGCCATGTTAGCCCATAAAGCTGAGGAAGAAGGTGTTTTTGTTGCCGAAACATTTGCCGGTCAAAAACCTCATATTAATTACCTACTAATACCAGGAGTTGTATACACCTGGCCAGAAGTTGCCAGTGTGGGTTATACCGAAGAGCAATTGAAAGAGAGTGGACGGGCTTATAAAAGCGGTTCCTTCCCATTCAAGGCTTCTGGAAGAGCGCGTGCCAGTATGGATACGGATGGAGTAGTAAAGGTATTGGCAGATAAGGAAACAGATGAAATTTTGGGAATGCACATTATTGGGCCACGTGCAGCCGATATGATTGCGGAAGGAGTTGTTGCCATGGAATACAGAGCCTCTGCAGAAGATATCTCACGTATGTCTCATGCGCACCCTACATTTACAGAATCCATTAAAGAAGCCTGTTTAGCAGCTACAGATAATAGGGCTTTACACATTTAAAAAAGTAAAAATAGGAATTAGAAGCAATGGTAATTCTTTAATTGGGGACTAAATCTAAAGAAAAGATTATCCTCGTTTCTAATTCCTATCTTTCAATTGCATTTTCGCTTTTAAATGCAAAACCATTTTGGAATTCATTTATTGATGAGATAGATCACCCTTTCTTGGTTTTGATTTACAGAACGCTCAATGAATATAAGTTTAACCGGTTGACCTAATCGATTTTCGGGTATTAATTTTTAATGATCTTTTTAAACCTCAAATTCCACATCAATAATAGATTTTACAGGAATAGTTTTACCGCCTTTAAGGCTAACATAAGAATCACCTCCTGAGGTCCCTACTGCCCAAACTGTGCCCTCTATGCTTAACACTTGTTCATCAACAGTCTTAAAATAGATCTTCACCTTATCGTGAGTGGTGTTTCCAAGTTTCATAGCTTTTTCCAATTTGATCAACCTTTCCCTTCTTCCTTTGGTGGAACGAATGGCATCCCACCTTAAAAAGTGGTATCTATCAACGGACTCTTTTGGAATTTCAAATGCACCCTCTTTCTTCTTGGTTTTTTCGTTGTTCTCCATATATCCTCCCTCTCTCACTTCGGCAAGTTCTATAGTAAAAAAATCCCCTACGGGTCAAGACGTGTTTTTATTGGAAAAAGTTTAAACGTCCTTTTAGGAAACAATGGGACCTTTTAAATCATTCCTTCAAAAAATAACTTTTAGCTCTCATAAACCTTGCCAAATCTATTATTTGATAACGGGCAAAAGCAGAATTTAACACATTTTTAACTGTTTTTTAATTAAAAGGTTCTTTTCCCTAGGTTAATAATAAGATCATTAAAAATTTAAAAATTGTTAAACATTTAAAAATTGGACTAAATCCATATTTGAGAATCAACTTTTTGAAAGAATTCGTCACGGATTTTTAAATCAACTGTAATTCCTCTAAATTCGCAAAACCTTTCAATAAAGTAGGGTTTTAGAGATCTTTTACTTTTCTAAAAACTTATGCCTAAAGACAATAGCATCAAATCGGTATTGATTATCGGGAGTGGCCCGATTGTAATTGGACAAGCCTGTGAATTCGACTATTCAGGGTCTCAAGCAGCACGTTCACTGAGGGAAGAGGGAATAGAAGTCACCTTGATCAATTCTAACCCGGCGACTATAATGACTGACAAGGTCACCGCCGACAACATTTATCTCAAGCCACTGGAAAAAAAGTCCATTGTAGAGATTCTGGAAAAACACCAGATTGATGCCGTTCTTCCGACCATGGGAGGGCAAACTGCGCTCAATCTTGCAATAGACTGCCAAAAAGCTGGTATTTGGGACAAATTTGGAGTAAAGATCATTGGTGTAGATATTGACGCCATTGAAACTACTGAAGACCGGGAAAAATTCCGACTCCTAATGAAAGAGTTAGGAGTTAATGTTTGTCAGGGACAAACCGCGACTTCCTTTTTACAAGGAAAGGAAATTGCCCAGAAAATAGGTTTTCCACTAGTTATTAGGCCTTCTTTTACTTTAGGAGGTGCAGGTGGTGGTTTTGTGAAAAATCCTGAGGATTTTGATCAGGCACTTACAAAGGGACTACATACTTCTCCAATCCATGAAGTGCTTATAGAAAAAAGTATTCTGGGCTGGAAAGAATACGAATTAGAGCTCTTAAGGGACAATAATGGAAATGTAATTATTATTTGTTCCATTGAGAATTTTGACCCAATGGGGGTTCATACAGGAGATTCAATTACAGTTGCTCCTGCCATGACACTTCCAGATACGGTATATCAGGAAATGCGTAATCTTGCCATCAAAATGATGGATGGGATTGGGCAATTTGCGGGAGGTTGTAATGTGCAGTTTTCTGTTAACCCTGATACAGATGAAATTATCGCTATTGAGATTAATCCTAGGGTATCTCGTTCTTCTGCTCTTGCTTCTAAAGCCACTGGTTATCCAATCGCCAAAATAGCCGCTAAATTGGCCATAGGTTACAATCTGGATGAACTGGAAAATCAAATTACTAAGACAACTTCAGCATTTTTTGAACCGGCATTAGATTATGTTATTGTGAAAATTCCTCGTTGGAATTTTGATAAATTCGAAGGTTCAGATAAATCCCTGGGACTATCAATGAAGTCTGTAGGAGAAGTTATGGGAATTGGGCGTAATTTCCAGGAAGCTTTGCAAAAAGCATGTCAATCGCTGGAAGTTAAACGGAACGGTTTAGGAGCAGATGGTAAAGAAGTTACCGATCAGGAGAAGATCTTGGACAGTCTTGAGCACCCAAGCGGGGATCGACTATTCCATATTTATGATGCCTTTAAATTAGGGGTATCATTTAAAACAATCCGGAAATTAACCAAAATAGATCCTTGGTTCTTACATCAAATTGAAGAGCTGATCTTGCTGGAAGATGAAATAGAAAAATATTCACTATCTGACATTCCAAAAGAACTTCTTGAAACGGCTAAGCGTAAAGGTTATGCCGACAGACAATTGGCCCATTTACTTGGGTGTTATGAGAGTGAAGTATATAGAAAACGGAAAAATTTAGGAATTCACCGTGTTTATAAACTGGTTGATACCTGTTCAGCAGAATTTGAAGCCAAAACACCTTATTATTATTCTACTTTCGGAGAAGAAAATGAATCTTACAAATCCGATAAAAAGAAAATAGTAGTGCTCGGTTCAGGACCAAACCGTATTGGTCAGGGTATTGAATTTGATTACTCTTGTGTACATGGGATTTTGGCAGCTAAAGAAAGTGGTTATGAAACCATCATGATCAACTGTAATCCCGAAACGGTATCCACAGATTTTGACACAGCCGATAAATTGTACTTTGAACCAGTCTTTTGGGAACATATTTACGAAATTATTGAATATGAGAAACCAGAAGGGGTTATTGTTCAGTTAGGAGGACAAACTGCTTTAAAACTTGCTGAAAAATTGGAGCGTTGGGGAGTGAAAATATTGGGTACTCAATTTAAAGCACTTGACCTGGCCGAAGACAGGGGAAGTTTCTCTTCCTTACTGAAAGATAATGACATTCCTTACCCTGAATTTGGGGTGATCCATGATGCCGATGAAGCACTGGAGTTGGCAAAACGGATTGGTTTCCCATTATTGGTTCGTCCTTCTTACGTGTTGGGTGGACAGGGAATGAAAATTGTTATCAATGAGAAGGAATTGGAATCTCATGTAGTAAATACACTGAGAGACATGCCAGGTCATACCCTGATGTTGGATCATTTTCTGGATGGAGCTATTGAAGCAGAAGCAGATGCTATTTGTGATGGAGAAAATGTGTATATTATTGGTATAATGGAGCATATAGAACCTGCAGGTATCCATTCAGGGGATTCTTATGCAGTGTTGCCACCTTATAGTTTAGGAGATTTCGTTATCCAGCAAATGGAGACCTATACTAAAAAAATAGCCCTGGCGTTGGAAACCAAGGGTCTGATAAATATACAGTTTGCCATAAAGGATAACAAAGCTTATGTTATTGAGGCCAACCCTAGAGCCTCCCGAACCGTACCATTTATTTGTAAGGCATATCGTGAACCTTATGTAAATTATGCCACAAAGGTGATGTTGGGTGAGAAAAAGGTGACGGACTTTGATTTTAAACCTGTTAAAAAAGGTTACGCTATAAAAGTACCGATATTTTCATTTGACAAATTTCCAAAGGTAAATAAGGAATTAGGCCCTGAAATGAAGTCTACAGGTGAAGCCATTTATTTTATTGATGACTTGATGGATGACTATTTCCTGAAAATTTACGGGGAAAGAAATCTTTA
>NZ_SMMB01001120.1 GCF_009711365.1 Xanthovirga aplysinae
AAAAACAGCATGTTCTTTTCCCTTTTCATCCATTACCAAAAAACAGGAAGATTCCATGGTATGTCCCGGAGTATGCAAAACTTTAATCTGTATATCCCCTAACCTAAATAATTGATAATCTTCGGCCTCAACGATCGAATAATCTGCCTTTGCACCAGGGCCATAAACAATTTCAGCATCCGTCTCCCTTGACAAATCAATATGACCAGAGACAAAATCAGCATGAAAATGCGTTTCAAAAATATACTTAATAGTAGCCTTCCTTTTATTGGCTAATTCGGTATAAGGAGAAGTTTCCCTCATAGGGTCAATTATGGCAGCTTCCCCATTTGACTCGATGTAGTAAGCGGCTTCTGACAAGCAATTCGTGTATAATTGTTCTATGTACATTTTTTAAATCTTAAAATGTTCCTCTTTTGACCTGTTCTGCTTCTATGAACTCAAACAATGCCTGAATTTTTTTCCAAATGAGATGGCTGACCAAACTCCCAGCACATTATTAATCCTTCAAAAGCATCTCTCTAAAGTATTTGTTTTCGAGAGTAGGCTTCAGTTTTCCATGAAATAAACCTTTGCACATCCTCTTTCTTGATTACTGCTGAATTAAAAACTTCTTCATAACTAAATCTTCCTAATTTACAGATGTTTAATGCATCCGGAAGTTGATTGAAGTTTTGAATGATGAGCTTACTCCTTTCCCATGATATTATTTCCCCTTGTTACTGCTCCAGGACTGGTAATAATTTTTCACCTCAATTTTCATAGCTTCCTCTGTGATGGCTACGGGGTTAAAGGGATCAATCATCACCGCGAATTCTTTGGTTTCCTTTTCTCCAATACTTCTTTCAATAGCACCAGGGTGTGGTCCATGTGGTATTCCTCCTGGGTGAAGAGTGATTTGACCTTTCTGAATATTATTTCTACTCATAAAATCCCCATCCACGTAGTACAGTAATTCATCCGAGTCAATATTGCTGTGATGGTAGGGAGCAGGAATGGCCTCAGGATGATAGTCGTAAAGCCTGGGCACAAATGAGCATATCACGAAATTATTGGCCTCAAATTGCTGATGAATAGGTGGTGGAAGGTGAATTCTCCCTGTCAGCGGTTCAAAATCAAATATTGAAATAGCATAGGGGTAGTTAAACCCATCCCATCCCACTACATCGAAGGGATGATTTTCATATATATAGGAATACATAATCCCTTTCTTTTTGATGAAAACTTTAAATTCCCCCTTTTCATTATGTGTTTCTAAATTTTGGGGAAGCTTCATGTCTCGTTCACAAAAAGGCGAATGCTCTAGCATCTGACCAAAGTGATTCCGATACCTTTTGGGAGTAAGAATGGGGCTAAAACTTTCAACATACAAGAGCCTATTATCTACACCATCAAAGTCAATCTGGTAGACCGTACCCCTTGGGATAATCAAGTAGTCTCCGTAATTAAATTCAATACTACCATAGGGTGTCCTTAAGAGTCCTGAACCTTGATGGACAAAAAGCATTTCATCTGCATCAGCATTTTTGTAGAAATAATCTTTTGAAAACTCCTTAGGGGCTGCCAGACCAATATGAAGATCATTATTGACAAACAATGTCCTTCTACTTCTGAGATAATCCTTTTCTGATTCAATACTAAACCCTTTAAAACTCAGGGCTTTCATATTATCTTCAAGAGCAACCTTTGGACGTACATTCTGTGGCTCTCCAAATTCTCTTACCATTGTTGGCGGATAGTGATGGTAAAGCAAGGAAGACATGCCAGCAAAACCTGCAGTTCCAAAAAGTTCTTCTTGAAATAAAGATCCGTCTTCTTTTCTGAAAGTTGTATGTCTTTTATGAGGGATTTTCCCTAGGGTATGATATCTGGGCATGGATAATCTTTTTTTCCGCAAAGTACTATCCAACCTCCAATTTAATTATGACCAACATCATTGAATTCCATGACCTACATCATGTTAGAAAGTTCAAAAAGTTCTAATAATCTCAGTGACAGTGGTAATACTGTTTAAAAAAAGGGGCTAAAAGTGAGGGCATGATTTAAATCATATTTCCATAAATTTTTAAGAGCTAATATTGTTTACTGATTACTGTACCTAATCAATTCTATTTATAATAAATCTTAATGTTGTTGTATGCCAACTTTCCTATTTGATGATGTGGTCTTTGGTCCCGTTCAAAGCCGCAGGTTAGGGACTTCTTTGGGAATAAACCTTATTTCTCCAACAGCAAAAATCTGTAATTTTGATTGTATCTATTGCGAATGCGGTTGGACAGATAAAGGGAATACCCCCATTAAATTTGTGGAAAAATCAGATACCTTAAGGAAGCTCGAAGATAAATTGAAAGCAACGGCTAATAAACTTCAATTTATAGATTACATCACCTTTGCAGGTAATGGTGAACCTACCCTACACCCTCAGTTTGAAAAGATTATTGTGGAAGTATCTGCATTAAGAAATAAATGGATGCCCAAAGCCAAAATAGCAGTGCTTTCAAATGCCACCACATTGAAAAAAGAGTCAGTGCTTCGTGCCCTTGAAGAGGTAGATGAAAGAATATTGAAACTGGACGCCGGTACGGAACAAACCTTTCAGTTACTGAATAAACCCTTGGGAAGAATGTCGCTTTCAAAAATTTACGATGATCTTAAGAGCGGCCTGTTTAATGGAGATTTTAAGATCCAATCCATGTTCCTAAAAGGAACGGTTAATGGAAAATCAGTAGATAATACATTAGACTCCGAATTGAAGGAATGGACGGAAAAATTAATTGAAATTAAACCCAAAGAGGTTATGTTATACTCAATTGACCGTGATACTCCTGTCGATACTTTAGAAAGGGTTTCAAAACTAGACTTGAAAAGAATTGCCTACACATTAGATGGGCTAGGAATAAGTTCCACTATATCTGTCTAAAGTCAAAAGATAAAATACCATTTGTGCTTAATGTATTCAAGGTATTAACAATACGGAAAGTTGTTTTTTCAGAGAAATGGTAAAAACTGGAATTTGGTAAAGAAAAGGGAAATAATATTTCGGAAGAATTCATAAAAATAAAGTTCATTAACCAATTTATGAAATACTCAATTATAACAACCAAAACTAAAATGATTAAGTACGAAAAAAGTTCTAAATTATAAAAAGGAGCCGTTGCAGAAGATCCAACCTTAAAATGGGAGGATCTTCCACAGCAGCCCCTAGTGGGAAATTTGTCTTTTTCTTCTCTTATTTCTTATTTATTCTATAGTGATTGGTTCCTTCCGGAGTAATTAGCTGAATTATATAAACTCCTCTTAAAAGTCTGGAAAGATCTAATCTCAATAGACTATCTGACTGTTGGAAAACAGGAACTAAATGTGTGAGCTCCCTTCCACTTTTAAGGCGAATCACTTTTACTTCCGTAGTGCTAATCCATTCCTCGGGAAGGCGAATATTCAGCCTTGAAGAGGTAGGGTTAGGAAATAACCTTACTAATTTGGACTGAGGTTTTTTCCTGCAATTTGATTTAAACTTGCTAACAGTCAATGGGAAATGAACTTCAGCATAAGCCCCGCCATTATCCGTAGCTTTGACAATTACATCCAATAACCCCACGTCTTTTCTTGAAGGCATTCCAGCAAATGATTTTGAAATCGCATCAAACTGTAACCAATTGGGTAAGTTCTCTCCATTTGATAAAGTCGCGGAATATATTAACTGGTCATCTACATCAGGATCACTAAATAGGCCTTCTTCTAGTTGGAGCTCAAATGGGCTTCTAATACAAGCAGTTTGCTCACTGATGGTCCCAACTAATACTGGGGCATCATTTACATTGGTTACCTCCAATTGAAAGGTGGTAGAAGAACTTAATTGTGACTGATCTGTAGCTACCAATTCAATGGTATAAACCCCTACATCTTCATTCATAGGTGTTCCTTGGAAAGTCAAGCTAATAGCATCAAAGCTTAACCAAGTGGGAAGCTCTTCCCCATTCACAAGGCCCGCAGAGATACTAAATGAATCCCCAACATCAGGATCTTTTACACTAATGTTTGTTAAAGAAAGATTCAAATCTTCCTTTTCTGGGCTCTGTTGATTGTTTACACTTCCTACCCATACCGGAGCGGAATTGGATAGTTCAATTCTAGTTAATACCGGCAAATGGTCGGAAGTAGTGTATTCATAATCGGTAACCCAATCAATCGGTATGATTATCCTTTCTGAATTTGCATAAAGTTGGTTAAACAACTCGTCTGAAACGGCAATATTATCAATAACATTATTGTAATTAATTGTCGACTGAAACCCTCTTGATGATAAAGATTGAGTAGCTATTTGATAATTTTCTGTATCATCTACAAAAATCTGGTAAGGGGTAACTGCCCCTGGATTAATGGACTCATTAACATCATCATTGTAATCCCCTAAAATAATGAGGTTATTCTCTCCATAATTAGCATCTAAACTGTCTTTCAATAATTGTACATCATAGGTACGTCGTTCCCAACTGGACTGGTCAGATCCTGCTTTAGCATGTAGGTTTATAAGATCAATGTTTTTGATCACCCCACCAATATTTACCTCCGCACTAATCAAGTGAGGTAGTCTACCACTTGCCCACAATTTTTTAGGATCGGTAGGATAATCAGGTAAAGTAGTAGCTCCACTGTGAATATCCTCAAATAAACCAGCAAATAGGGCACGGCTGTCAGTGATATTCACCGTTTGAGTGTTGTAAATGAAACAAAGCTTTTGTGCTGGGTTAGTGGCAGGATCATCATTCCCTTCAAAATAATAAGAAAAATAATCCGAGCATACACGCGCATAGTTGGGCATTTGTGCCAGCATCTCGTCTAACAAGGCTTCGTCCGATACTTCCTGAACCGCATAGATATCTGCAGAAATTTGCTCTAATATCTTTTTTACATTCTCCATTTGTTCATTTACATCAGATGGTCCACGGCCACTCATGGTACTTCCAAACCATTCAAGGTTCCAGCTTACCACATCCAATGTAATAGGCAAATCAACCGTGGATGCCGTATAGTTTCCAAAATTTTCATCTATTCCTTCCGATAAAAACTGAATCTGCCCCAAGGCCGCTTTTACGGTTTGTCCCTGAGGGTTGAACCTTACAAAAATGCTTTGCTCTAAAGAAAGCTCTTCTAAGCCAAATGTCAGTTCATTGGAGAAAGTGTTATTATCTTTTGAAAGCTCAAAATAAGATGAAGCTATCAATTGTAGGGAAGAAGTAAGATCTGAAGCATTAAATTTCAACTCTTTTGCCGAAGAAATGGCATCAGACTCAATAACTCCAAAATCATAATTGGTTAATGGATCAAAGGCTACCAATAAACTAGCTGGAGGTGGGGTTAAAGAATTTTCGATTGAAAAATTGTCCAAAGTCCAACGGGCAGCTCCTAATTCAGGAGAAGAGGTGTATACAAAGGCCAAATAGGTTGCCGAACTTTTATAATTCCCTAAATTAATGGCGTTAGAGTAAGTCCAGCTATCACTATTCAAGGCAGGAAATTTCCCATTCAGCTCCTCCCAATTCGCCAGAGAAGGGTCTCCGCTACCTGAGTAATCAGTTGAAACTAGTAGCTTTAAACCAGGGCCTGTAAATTTAGTAACGCTTGCAAAGCTTAACAATGGATAATCAAAAGAAGAAAGATCCATTGCCGAAGTAATAAGCCAGTCTTCATTAAGAAGGGCACCACCAGAGTATCCGTTCATTTGTACTCCCATACTACCATCAATGCCATATGTAGTACATTCCCAATTTTGGTCTGCTCCTTCAAAGCTATAAGAAGTCCAATTGATAGCCGTCAAATCACAAGTATTAAAATCGGTTTGGAATGGATTATTTACGGTTGCCGATAGGGAAAGCGTTAGTGGTAAAACCCCTTCTGTAGAGTGGGAAATCGACTCAGAAAAGGACCCTTCTAAACTGGAAGTAAACCTAACAAAAATCTCCTGGTCAGCTGTCAAACTTGCCTTAGATATATTTAAGTTTTGGGTAAAAGTTTCTCCGTCCAAAGACAAGGAAAATGGAAGATTTACTTCGACTAATACATCTGATCTTAATTTAGTGGCAGAAAGGAAATAAGAGAATATAGAAGAAGGTTGATTTATATTTGCACTTCCTAAATCAAGGGCTGTAATACTTGTTACTAAGGATGGTGAGGGAAGCGCCTCGGTGGTAAATTGCCAAAATGCTGTTCCACTTTGTCCGACAAACTCATTTCCGGATAAATCTGTAAATGTCCCCGCTGTTAATTCCACATAATAAGTAGTAGAAAGATTCAAATTTGAAAGAAGAGAAAACCTCACATTCGTTCCACTAATCACCACATCTGAAGAATTTACATCGATGGAGGCAAAAATCTCATCGGAAAGATTTTTTATAAGAATTTCTCCATTTCCCTTGATTACCTCTTCGTCAAAAGTAAATTCAAAAAAAGTATTTGAAGGAACTTCAGTTTGACCGTTTTCCGGAAGAAAGGCTATAATTTCTGGAGCCTGTGAATCGGAAGTACCTACATTAGGGGCACCCGGTGTGGGTATAGCCTGTATATAGGAGCTTGTGTTCCTTGATCCTCCTGAACCGTTAGGGCTTCTTTGGTTAGAGTGGTTATCTTTATCACCACTTCCACCTTCGTTAATCTGGGTTTGACCTGGGTTTAGTAAGACTAAAAGTTCAGCATCATCACTGTCATTGGTGTCATAAACCAAGGCATCAATTAGGTTTTCTGTACTTATAGGACTGCTTGATGGGAAATCACTAGCATTTGCCTGATAAAGCGCTACTGCATCGGCCCCATTTTGAATAATGTTGGTTGTTCCAATCACCAAATCTACGGAAGGAACAGTTGCTGCCCCCAAAACAAAATACCCCTGTGCATTGGTGGAATGACCATCCAAATCTACGGATTTGTAACTGGTGTCTCCATTTCCATTATAAAACACCAACACATAACCATCCAAGGGCGTGCTACCTACTCCACCATCATACAACTCGACAAACTCCTGATCATCAGTGGATGGATTGTCCGCATCCACCTCATTTATCACAAGTGTAGGGCTTTGGGCTTGCAATAAAAATGGTGTAAAACAAATAAAAAATAGTAGAAAACTACTAAAGTAAACTTTCCTCATAATAATTACTTTTAGTTTGTTATTTTTTTTAAAAGTAATTATAATTCCATTTCACATGTTAATTTATTGCATAAAATAATTGTTAAGTTATAAATATTGGGTTATTTATTACTTTAGTATAAGTTTTAATTAGTTTATTAATAAAAAATAAGATTGTAAAATAAAGATCATATTCAGTATTTTAGTGTGAATTTACAGGTCGAAAAAGATAATCTTTAAACTATTTTTTGTTTTATCAGAATAAAATTCCCTTAGATACTTTTGGTACATTCAAAAGATTATTTTATCAAAAAAATTATCCTTCTTTCATTTAAAACCCAGCAAGATTATTTATCCTAAATACAAATAACTTAATTTGGATCTTTATATAGGACTAGAAAGTGAAGGATTTATAGTTTTTCAATTTGAAAAATATGGCTTTTAATAAAAAATTAGGAAGCACCCTGGACTTCTTAAATAAAAAAGAGCTTGGGATACTGAACCCAACATCATTTTTTCCGGAACTAAAGAAAAGGATCCTTCCACTTTATTATCTAAGTTTCTGCCATAGTCCCTGATTTATTATCCTTAGTCTTAATGTTTTATTTACCCTTACTTTCGACGTATTTAACCTCAATCCATAAGGTATTCCCCATTCGAGTAATAAAATTTAATCTTCTTAATGTCACTCCCCCAATCTATTGATTAAATGTTTTTTTACTCAAATAAGCTCTTCCTCAATATGATGCTTGGTGAAAAAATAATACTGAAATAATTTAATTTAAAATTTTTTATTAGTACTTAAAATTAAATTAGAATGGTTTAATTATTAGGATATTATTGTTCTAAAATTATCATCTTCTTGGCGAGTTTTTAAATACTGAATTCTAAGTAAAAAATAAGAAGCTATCCTATATCCTATGTATATAAAATTTCTTTTACGTTTTCATTTTTTTATTGAAAAAAAATTTGAATAATTACTTATATCTTTCTAAGTAATTTTATAATACTTATTATAAGAAAGTAAATGAAAAAAAATATACTCCAATACCTATCTTTTTTAAAAGACCCTAAACCAAGGATTTTCCAAAAGTGGAAAGTTCATCTCTTAGGCTTGTTGGCAATAATATGGCTGTTTCCCCTGATTTCCCATGCTCAAAATTGGGGAGCAGAGCAAAAAGCACCACCCTTACCACCACATCTGGAGAATTATCAAAATAATTTTGGAAGTTCCATAGCGATAGATGGTCATTATGCGGTAGTGGGTGCTCCAGGAAATAATGCTAGGACAGGAGTGGCCTATGTGTTGTGGTACAATGGAAGTAGTTGGGTTCAAAAGGCTGTTTTGAGGCCCTCCGATATGGATGAATATGATAGATTTAGTAGTTCAGTAAGTATTTCGGGTGACCAGGTGGTTATAGTGGGATCGAGAGGAACTTCTTTCAATCCGTCGGCCCATGCCTATGTCTTTGAAAAACCAGAAGAGGGTTGGTCAGACATGAGCGAAACGGCTAAGCTCAGTCCTTCTGATGGCGCAACATATGATGATATTTTTGATTGGTCAGTAGGTATTTCAGGCAATCAGGTGGTAGTAGGGA
>NZ_SMMB01001130.1 GCF_009711365.1 Xanthovirga aplysinae
AAGTTTGCTATGGGTAAAATTAATTTTCATACAAATGATAGGTAAAGTTTACTTTAACTTCTATTTCTTCAGCAATTTTTAGAAAAACCAATTTAGGGATTTTGATTTTATGATCTTTCAAAAGAGTCATAAAGGAGGCCTGGATAAAAATGCTATCTTCTTTTTGTTCCAATGTTCCTGGAATGTTGACTTTTCGACTTACTCCGTGGATATTTAGTTCTCCCTCGGCCACCACCTCCTGTTTCCCTTTTTCTTCCACATATCCCTTTACTCTTCCTTTAAAGGTGGAGGTGGGATATTTTTCTGTTTCCATGTAATTCTCATTGAAATGTTCCTGCATAAGAGGCTTTTCAAATTGAAAGGAACTGATTGGAACCACAAAAGCAATTTGTTTGGTCTCTCTATCAAATACACTGGAGGCCATATTAGTTTCTGCCTCAATTTTTTCTAAAGGAGCCTCGGAGTAGAAAGAAATATGGCCATTTTTTGTCATATATTTTTGGGCTGATAAAGGCAAGTAAATGAATGTGCTAAGCAGTAAATATACTATGTGTTTCATATTTTAAAGGATTAATCGTTAAGGCTCAATTAACTATAAAAAGCATTTAAAGAAAGACAATTAATCCTGAGGTGCCCCAGCATTTATCCAAGCTTGAATGGTCTCTATTTCACATTCTGATAATTTGGCCCCTCCTTTAGGCATAGGTGAAAAATTAGAATCATGTTTGATAGAGCCTAAAAGACTTCCATTATTTACTTGTATTTTTAATTGATCAAAATCCATTAAATCAATTCCTGCCCCAGAATTGCTACTGGCCTGAGTGCTGTGACAGGCAAAACAATATTGCGATAAAATGGGCTGAACCTTTAAATCATAGCTTATGGAAGATAAATCACATGTTTCCTCTTCAAAAAGCTCTTCTTCATTATCAGAGGTACAGGCATTTAAAAAGCAAAGTAGAAATAGGGCTAGGGAAGTGACCAATAATTTTTCCAGAAAAAAAATATTGGTTTTTAACTTACTGGAGTTTTTATAAACTGAATTTTTCATATGGAGAAATGTAATTTAAATTTTATTGATTTTTTTCAATTATTGCATTTTGATATAATGGGATGACATGCTTAGATTAAAATTTTGATGATGTAATAAACACATGAAGTAGCCAATGCTTCTTATAA
The DNA here is from genome assembly GCF_009711365.1 of Xanthovirga aplysinae. GTDB lineage: Bacteria > Bacteroidota > Bacteroidia > Cytophagales > Cyclobacteriaceae > Xanthovirga > Xanthovirga aplysinae. The sequence continues at coordinate 1,180 of NZ_SMMB01001130.1, forward strand.
GTGCCTTATGAAAAAGGATGCAGCGGCATTAAGTAGCTATTGCACCCATATTTAATTCTGTTTGAAGTCTTTCAATTGGGGTGAAAATCACCTATTGAAAAATGAAAAACTGAATCTCTTTCACTGGCTTTGGTTCATGCCCGCCAGTAAATGGGATTTAGTTTAATCTAATTTTGAGGGGCACCTGCATCAACCCAATCTGCAATCATCTGTATCTGTTCATTCGTTAAAGTGCCAGAGGAGGCCGGAGGCATGGTTTTATTGCCGGTTTTTGTTTTTATATCATTGGAATAGGCTTTAATTTCCTCATAGGATGAAAAAATAGGAAAGTTGGAGCCTGCTCCATGGCAATTTGAATTGGTAGCACAAGAGGTGGTGATTAAAGGTGCAACATGGTCGGAGAAACTTATAGCTGTTAACTTTACTTCTATCTTCCCAGTTGTACTACAGTTTTGAGAATCTTTAACGCTAACTGTATATTCACCAAAGCCTAGTCCACTAAATAAAGACTCATTTTGAAAATTGGTTCCATTAATACTGTATTGGTATGGAGGTGTTCCCCCATTTACCTGCACTTCCAGAGTTCCTTCTTGTTCCTCGAAACTTGTTGGTGAAGAAGTAATTTCTAATTCAAAACTTCCATCACATTCAGGTTCTACTTCATTCTCCTTATCCTCGCAAGAGATAGTGAAAATGGTTAAAAAGATTAAAAAGAAGGTGTTCAGAATGGTTAGATTTTTTTTCATGTCTCTTTGGTTTAGTTCTTTTGGGAAAAAAATTTTCTTTCCAAACAAGGTTTCACCTGTTTGATTTCTTGATTGAAGAATTTTTCAAATAATGTTAGTTTACTGGTGTCCTTTTATATAATTATATTTAGCGAAATGACTTTTTCCCTAAGGGTTTTTATTAAAAAATTAGTTGTTCAATTTTCCAGGTTAAAAAAAGAAAGTGTTCTCCGTTAAAATGTCCCGCAAATAAAGCTATTCACTATAACCTAGATTGGTTAAAGTAAAAAGAATAGAAAATTTTATAAATAATCTCTCTTTTAACAGGATATTGACATAGAGATCCAAGTTACTTCTCCCTCCTTTACAATCGTTAAAATTTTAATTTTACTATTATTTGGCAAATCTTTTCAACCAACGGCTGAAAAATTTCTACCAAATGATGGAATAAGTAAAATAAGTAAGAAAAAGATTGAAATAATTATAATAAAATAGATCAAGGAATTAATTATGAGAAGGATGTTAAGAAAGGACAAAAGGTTTCACAATTGAGGATGAATCTGGTTGCTCTTGAGGGGAAATTAAGGTTTGTAAAGATCTATGAAAAACTGCTTTCTGCGGGTTTTAAGGAAATTGATGAATTTATTGGTAATAATGGACTCTCGGTTAACCTTGGATACGTACAAGAAATATTTAGGGAAATGAAGGCTGTGGAGGTAGAAACTACTTATGAGCATAGGGTAAGGCGAAGAGAGAGGGAAGTAAATTTTACATATGAAGTGGTAGAAAAGGATGAGATCAAAAAACATGGATTTGAAGCTGAGGAAGTTCTTAATTCTTCGAACTCAAAGACCAAATTGAGGGATAGTTGGTTAAGAAATATGTAATGAGAGTTTCTACCTTATTAAAAACCCAAATTAGTTTTAATCATAATATGATATTTCTTTTATCCATTAAAAAATAAGCTCCAATGTTATAAAACCTCAAATGGGAAGACCATTTGAGGTTTTTTGTTGATCACGGAAGTTTGATTTTATCTCGGATTTTTTGAAGGGTTCCTTTATATTATAATTTTGGGCCTCTTATTCTTTCTCAAATTATCGTAGACCACAGGGAAGTTCGTTAGATTTAATCTATCAACCTCTCTTTTGAGATAAAACCGTTTCTGATTTTTGTCGTTCCTCCCCTGTCATTTGATGAAAGGTAATGTAAATGATTTTTTCCTTTAAAGGATCTCCTCTCATTAAATATTAAAAATTTCCTCTATATGATTTCAGTCATAAAAGTAGGGCAGGGCTGTAAAATACCTTTGTAATGTCATCCAGGAATACATTTTTTTGGTCTGGGCGCTATCCCATTTTTTAATCTTTTTAACTACTTGATAGTTGCTCAGGCCTTAAAGATGTACTTGGAGTAATGACTGAGGGTATTTATTGCAAAATCAAACTGGTGGTATAATGAGAAAATTATGGATTGCGCTCTTTTTAGTGGTTACAGTCTCTTTTGCTGTAATTGGCTATTACGGATTTGAAATTTACAGGAAGGCTCCTCCAATTCCGGAAAAAGTGATAAATGAAAGAGGTGAGCTGCTTTTTACTGGAAAAGATATAATGGAAGGGCAAAATGCCTGGCAAACTACTGGTGGACAGGAATTAGGCAGCATATGGGGACACGGTGCCTATGTCGCTCCAGATTGGACGGCGGATTGGTTACATAAAGAAGCTGTGTTCATTTTGGATTTCATGGCCAAAGAGCAATTTGGGAAACTCTATGATTCTTTAGATGAGGCCAACCAGGCAGCCTTGAAGGTCAAATTAAAAAATCAGGTTCGGACAAATACCTATGATCCAAATACCAAAACTTTAACCATATCAACACTTCGACAAAAGGCATTTGAGGATATAAGTGATCATTACACCAAGTTGTTTATGGGGGATCCTGAGTTTAAAAAATTGAGAGATCACTATGCAATGGCCGAAAAAACACTCAAAGACCCTCGCAGGATGGAGAAAATGAATACTTTTCTCTTCTGGGCAAGTTGGGCTTGTGTTACTGAGCGTCCAGGAAAATCCATTAGTTATACCAACAACTGGCCTGCAGAGGATCTGGTAGGAAATACTCCAGATAAGTCACTTCATATTTGGACAGGATTTAGCATCGTGATGCTTTTAATAGGAATTGGTCTTTTGGGCTATTATTACGCTAAAAACGGTGAGGAGCATGAGGAGAATGAAAATTTACCTCAAAAAGATCCCTTATTAGATAAGAAAGTAACCCCTTCCATGAAGGCTACATTAAAATACTTTTGGGTGGTAGTAGGGTTATTTTTAGTCCAAATTATAATGGGGATTATTACTGCTCACTACGGAGTAGAAGGGGATGGATTCTTCGGGATTCCTTTGGCTGAATTTCTTCCATATTCCATTAGCAGAAGCTGGCATGTACAAATTGCTATTTTTTGGATCGCTACTTCCTGGCTGGCGACGGGCTTGTATATGGCGCCAGCGGTGTCTGGTTATGAACCTAAATATCAAAAGTTAGGAGTGAATGTATTGTTTGGTGCCTTACTCTTTCTGGTAGTAGGATCTCAGGCAGGAATGTGGTTTGGTGTTATGCAAAAATTAGGGTATGATGTGAATTTCTATTTTGGACATCAAGGTTACGAATATACTGATATTGGACGGTTCTGGCAGTATATTCTGACTATTGGACTATTGCTGTGGTTATTCTTGATGGGAAGAGCTTTGAAACCAGCCTTGGTAAAAAAATCTTCCAATAGAAATTTGGTGGTCCTTTTCTTCATCTCTTCCGTAGCCATTGCTTTATTTTATATGGCTGGATTAATGTGGGGACAACATTCACATTTATCTATGGTAGAATATTGGAGATGGTGGGTAGTGCATCTGTGGGTAGAAGGATTCTTTGAGGTATTTGCTACTGTGGTTGCTGCTTTTCTTTTTGTTCATATGGGCCTATTGAATGCTAAACAAGCCACTAAAGCATCTTTCTTTTCTACCGTAATTTTCCTTGCGGGGGGAATTATTGGAACTTTCCACCATTTGTATTTTAGTGGAACACCTACTATGGTTCTTGGATTGGGAGCCTCATTTAGTGCTTTGGAAATTGTACCATTAGTTTTTATGGGATATGAGGCATGGCACAATTTAAAAATTAGCAAGAGCACAGAATGGATTAAAGCCTATAAATGGCCGATCTATTACTTAATTTCTGTTGCTTTTTGGAATTTTCTGGGTGCGGGTGTTTTTGGATTTCTCATTAATCCCCCCATTGCACTATACTACATGCAAGGTTTAAACACTACAGCAGTTCATGGGCACACCGCTTTGTTTGGGGTATATGGTATGTTAGGTATTGGTTTGATGCTCTTTGTGATAAGGGGGCTCTCCCAGCGAACTGTCTGGAAAGAAAAATCCATTAAAATTGCTTTTTGGTCCCTAAATCTAGGATTAATCCTTATGGTATTACTGAGTTTATTACCAATTGGGTTGGCTCAGGTAGCTGCAAGTATAGATAAAGGTTTGTGGTACGCCCGTTCGGCAGAATTCTTGCAGCAAGATTATTTACAAGTATTAAGATGGCTACGAGTTGTAGGAGATGTTGTCTTTACCGTTGGGGTGCTTAGTTTGGCCTGGTTTATCATTGGATTAAAAACTGGTTGGTCAGTACAAGAAAAAGACCTGGTGGGTGCTGCAAAAGAAGTATCCAAAAACGAACAAAGAGAATTGGTTTAAATTAGTTTAAGGTTAAAAGTGAAGAGTGAAAGGGAATCAATAACTCTCAACTCTTCACTTTTATTTTCTTCATCATCTAAAAACCTTCCTTCCGATAATTTCTACTTCACCTTTGGCTTCCAGATTTTTGATAGCTCGAATAACGGTTTCTACCCTAAGGCCGCAAAGGTCTGCTAGCTGTTGACGGGTAAGTTTTACTTCGTATTTTTCCTGGGCTGTTGGATTCTCTTTTTTAAAATAGTCAATTAAAGTCAAAATTCTATGCTCTGGCTCGTAGCTGGAAATTTCTTTCATGATCATCGCCTTGTACCGTAATCGGTTGGCTAACCTTTCAGAAAGTTGCATATGGATTTCAAAATTACTCTCCAGTAGTTTTATAAAATCACTTCTCAGCAATCGAAAGACTACCGAAGGTTGAACAGCTATTGCAGAGGCAGGGTAGGGGAATTCTCCAATCAAAGGGGGCTCACCCAGACTTTGGCCAGAAGTAAAGATGCCCTGGACAAATTCTTTTCCTTCCTCATTTAAATTATAAGCCTTTATTTCTCCAATTTTAACCTGGTAATAATAATTGGCCTTAGTGCCTTCATGAAAAAGCTCTTCTCCTTTCTCTAAAGTCCGTTCTTCAGCGCCAAAGGCCTTTAATATTTCTTCTTTTATCATTTTTTGGCTTTATGATTAGAGTCATAAAATCTCCCTTCTTCCTGGTGGTACCTTTGTATAAATCAAAAAGGAAAGGTCATGAAAAATGTAATCAGTTGGTACAATGACAAAGTTATAGACTTACAAGTTAATCGCCTAGGAGTTTTGGCTTTCATGTTTTTATTCCATGCAAACCTCACTGCACCATTAACACTTTGGTCTATTCATAGCGCTGGAAATAACCCCCTTCAATTTTTTATTTGCGTATTGGGTGCTTTTGCAATTATTATTCCGAACATCGCAGTGGCTCCTGTGAAGGTAACGATACCCATTTTTTTAATTACTTCCCTCTCTCATTGGATGATTATTTTAGTCAATTTTGTTTAGTAACCAATTGAGTATGGTTGAGAAAGTGATGAGGGAGGTGTTCTGTTCTTACCCCTAAACCCCATTAGGAATTTATTAGGAAGGAAATACCACCCTCTGTCACTTTTTAAAATCTCAAAGTTCAAAAGTTAAGGTTTTAATGGATTCCTAATTCACAATTGTAAAAACTTAAACGTAATGGATAGGCTTCGAAATCTTATTCAATATCAATTTGTAATCATTTTTATTTGGATGGGCTTTATTATGGGATTAAGTTTCTTGGAGGCACCTCTTAAGTTTCAAGCTCCAAGTGTAACATTAGCTATTGGCCTAGAAATAGGTCGTTTAGTATTTAAAGTTTTGAATCGAGTAGAATTAGCTTTTAGCCTTAGTTTGCTCCTTTACTTATTACTTTTTTCGGCAAATGTCCGGATAAAGGTCCTGGGTTACCTGATTATTTTTATTGTACTTACTCAAAGTTCTTTTTTACTTCCTGCTTTAGATGAAAGAGCATTAATCTACATTAGTGGGAAAGAAATTGAAGGAGCTAGTCCGCATATTTATTATGTGGTTTTGGAAATATTAAAAGTGTTGGCATTGCTATTCTTGGGAATCTGGCAATTAGCTGCTCATAAGAAGAAATACTCTGGAGAAGTGCTGCACCCGCATAGTTGAAAAAGGCTCTTGGTAGTCCAAGTGCTCACTAAATTGAATTTATTTCTGAAGAAATTGTAAATGAAGGATAATGTTGTTGTTTAACGAAAATAAAACTCAAAAAGGGCTAAAAGATTTAAGCAGTCGGGAAGATGTATTTCTTTTAGTGAGTTCTTTTTATGCTAAAGTGAGGAAATCTCCTGAAATAGGTGACTTCTTTAATCAGACTATAACTAATTGGGAAGAACACATTTCTAAATTAACGGATTTCTGGGAGACGAACCTTTTCTTCAGGGTTCGCTATAAAGGAAACCCACCCAAGGTTCATCAACAGGTCGATGAAAACTTCGATAACCGCCTTACCCAGGAGCATTTTGGGCATTGGTTGCAGTTGTGGGTGCAGACTGTAGATGAGCTTTTTGAAGGAGAAAAGGCCATGGCTGCTAAGGCCAGGGCCCGAAAGATGGCCACTTTTCTTTTTATGCGAATATTTTCTGCAAGAAAAAAGTAGTCTTGATTTCTTGAAATAACTTTTTACTAGATTAATGGGAAAATTAAATTCTTTTCTTTTTAGTGATAATAAGCCAAAAATGAGGATTTAGTTAATTACAAATGATTCCCTGGCACCACCAGCATCGAAAAGGGCCATGATCCGGTCTTTTTGACCTTTGGTGAACATATACATGCAGTCATCATCCGTGTAATCCATAAAATTCATTGTCATGTCGTTGGAGCCGCAATGAACCGTAGGATATTCAGGACATCCATAATTAGGTTCATCTGAATTTGGAGTGTCGGCAACAAAATCATCATCCTCGCAATCTCCATCTCCCCAAATGTGCAGGAGGTTAAGCCAATGTCCTACTTCGTGTGTAGTTGTTCTGCCTTTAGCTTTTGAAGCATACAATCTTCCAAATCGACCAAATGCCAGATGGGTAACCACTACGCCATCTGTTTGTATGGGCCCACCTGGAAACTGGGCATAGCCAAGTAGGGTGGTTTCTTGACATTCTTCCGTATCAAACTGGGGTTCGAAAGTGTTAATTACCCAAATGTTAAGGTTTCTTTCGGGATCCACTGGATTTAAGCCTCCTTTTGAAGTAGATTTCATGTCATCATTGGGAGTCCATTCCACTTTTGAAACATGTTTTCGCTTGATCTGTGCTAAACTAAAATGAATTCCAATATTTGCTCTTGAATTCATAAACTCCTCAGGGACATTGTCTTTATCTTCATTTAGGAAGTTGAAGTCTTCGTTTAAAACATCAATTTGGGATTGAATTTGCTCGTCAGAGATATTTTCACTTTCCAAATTATAGAGAACATTCACTACCACTGGAATTTCGATATTCAGTGAAGCTTCTGCAGAAGTTCGGAAAGTTCTTTTTCTTTGGATGAAGTTTCTGGTATGTTCCTCTATTTCCCGCATACGATCTCTGATTTCAGGGAATTTTTCCATGTTGGTATTAAGCACATCAATGGAGGCACAGGTTCGTTGAGTATCGCAGTTTGGTTCTTCCGGTGTACTTGAAGGATCGTCTGTTGCTGAAACTTCCTCTTTATCTTTGGAACAAGCAGTAAAAAT
>NZ_SMMB01001195.1 GCF_009711365.1 Xanthovirga aplysinae
TCAATGGCTTGTGTTGATTCCTCTTTTCATTTGAGTTGAAGAAAATTGGCTGTAAACTTGCATAACACATTTCTGTTTTGTTCCATTTTGCCTCTTATTAGATCTCTTTGTTCCCTCATTATTTTTTTTAAAAAACTTTAATTCTGGGACGTTTTTGATTTCCGTGTTTTTAAATCAAGTTTTTAATTTCTTGGAAAGGTTGATGGTAGACTAAACATTTTCCTATAATTTTCTATTTCTTTAATTTACTTGGCAGGCGATATCTTTTTTTGCCCCATTTTTTAGTGTGGGAATTATTTTTCTAACGAAACAATTTATGATCTCACCATATCCATAGATCAATTAACTATAAATCAAGAAAGTCAAATTATTTTTTATTTCCAAAAATAAGTTTTTCTTCCGTCAAGAAGGGAGGCAATTCTGATTATTCCTCTTTTCTGTCACTTTGTTAAGTCTTATTATCTTCAGTATTGCAATTACAATAAAACCAAATATTAATATTGGATTTCTATTGCCACCAAATTGACCTGCAAAGTGAATGGTCACTGCGTAAATTAAAAGTTTAAGTAGCGCAAACCTCCAACTTTGTTTTTATTTAGCATTGAGAAATGCTTTAAAAAAAGGAATTAATTAGAAGAAGTAGATAGATTGCTGCTTACCCTTTCATTTTGGGTATTTTGTAAATGTCTATTCATTGATGCCCTATTCTGATTATACATAGATTTGTAACCTACTCAAAAGCCCTCAAAGTTTCTGTCCTTTAACCAAACAAAACTATACCAAAAAGCACAACTGATATCACTCATAATTCTCCCTCTCCATTCAATAACTCCTTCGGTTGATTCTCTAAATTCTGTTATGATTAGTCTAGGACTTTGCAAGGTTAAATATAGGAAGCGCAGCATCCCGAGGATGCTATGCTTTCAAATCCAATGTTAGCGCTTCGTTTTTTATCCTTTGTTAATTTTCAGGAAATAGCTCCTTTGCTCTTTTTTCCATCTCAGCTGCAATCACACGACCATCTTCATCTTGTTCTTTAAGGTTTTTAATGATATTATGGTAGCTTTTAAAGTCTCTTTCTTGACTTAATTTGAAAACCGAATCAATCTCATTGACCTCAATTTCAAAAGCTACGAGTGCCCCCATTACTTTTTGTTTGTACTCCAAAGGCAAGTTGTCAAAAACAGTGGTTGACTGCTTGTTCTGATCTTCGAAATGCAGCGTTGTCATTCTAAGTACATCTTCCAACCCTTTATTGTCTAAAAACCTGATGATTCCTTTTACATGTACACTCATATAATTCCAGGTAGACGCAGTATGTGGATTGCTATACCAAGTGCCACTTACATAGGTATGCTTACCTGTAAAAACAGCAAGTACATTTTCATTATGTAAAAATGCTTTATGATGGTCTGTATTTTTCATTATATGTCCACGAAGAATTTTTCTGCCATCCAATTCTTCAATGAAAACAGGCACTTGTGTTGCTACAGGTCTGTTTTCTGAATCACATCCTGTTAAAAAGGCAAAAGGATGCTGTTCAATGAATTGTTTAATTATCTGTTCGTTTTGTTCCTTATGGTATGGGAGATTGTACATTAGTTTATATTTTGTTGTGGTCTTCTATTGTAATAACCGATAACGGAAAATATAAAAACTTTAGCTTTGGTCATGCTGATGGCCTTGTGGGGCTATTATCTTTATTGAGTGTCGGCTGTAGTTTTTTTTTCCAATACAATGTTCATTCGCTGTTCATTTGTTAAATCACCTTGGATTTTAAGGCATTCACATTTGAGCAATTCAATCCATTTTTTGTGCTGTATAATGTTTCGGCCAATGAAGGATTCGTCATCATATTTCTTTGCCCAAGCTAAAAATGCATTGGAATTGGTTTTGATTTGGATGTCAGTAATTAGGTTTTCTCCATACCTTTTCTGCTCACGTTTTATTAGTCTTTCCATTCTAATGTCTTGCGGTAGATGAAGAAATACACCTAAATCAAAGACGTTATTCCAGTATTCACCCCAAGATACCAATGAACCACTTACAATTATACTATTATAAGATTCGAAATCCTTTTTTAGATTTTCGTTTCTTATCTCAAGTGGTATTTTAGTTTGAAATGGTGTTTCTGTTTTTGCCCAATAATATTCATCTGTATCTAAATGAATCCAATTCAATTTTTGTGCTAAAGATTGCGACAAAGTTGTCGTTCCTGATCCCGAAGCACCAAATACTATTATTTTCAAAATTTTCAGATGTTTTTACTCTTCCCAATTATTGTTAATGTTAGATGTAAATTGCGTTTTTTATTCATTTTTACCCAGTGTTGGACTCTTTTTTATTAGGCACAAATTTCTTTTTCAATTTTAAAAATGGAGTTTCTATAATCTTGAAAGATCCCCAAGAAATTAAGATTACCAAGATAGAGTTAAAAGACAATGTTGAGTATGGGAGTTTAAAAAACCACTGGAGTAATTCGCTTGATTTTATTAAATGAGATTCTATCAATATTGTTGAAAATTGAGGTATGATATTGTGGTACAAATAAATGCCGTAACTAATTTTCCCGACAAAAATTAATATTGGGCTACTTAGAAAAAATCTAAACACTCCTTTATTAGAATCTCTGTTTAGGTAGATATAAGTAATCAACCAAATGGAAATTATGGAATTTGCTGTCCTTAATGGCAAAATTGTCCAATAATTTTTGGAAAGCACCAAGTTGCCAAAAATAATGAGTGCTATTAAAATCAAACTTAGTGTTTTTACTAAGGTGTAAAATTTATTGAGAGCACTTTTGTTATAAAAGATGAACCAAGAAAGCATTGCACCAACTCCGAAAGAATCAAAACAAGATGTGGTTAAGATTGCACCCCATGGAAAGTCGCTCATGATTATGTGTGAACTTACCCCGATTAGAATAAACATGGAAATAAGACTAAAGAGATATTTCTTTTTGGTGAAAATGATAAACCATGGCCAAATGAGGTAAAATTGTTCTTCAACGGCTAAAGACCAAAGGTGGGATAAAATTCCATCCCAATGGCCGTGTAAAAGAAAATTTAAATTTGATGTATAGGTAAGGTAATAAATGAAATCATGCTTTATATTAGTTCCTGTGTATTTATGAAATACAAGTAATATAAAAATGGTTAGATAATATATGGGAAAGATTCTGAGAGTCCTTCTTGCATAAAATGTTCTTAGGATTTCACCTTTTGAGGCATTTAAATTGTTTCTGTTTTGAAATAAAATAGAGGTTATTAAAAAGCCGCTTAAAACAAAAAACATATCAACCCCAATTTTACCATTTGGTAGGTGGTTCAATATATGGGTTTCCGAAAACCAATGACTAATTATTACTAATATTACGGCTATTGCCCTGAGGCTATCTAGTTGCTTAATGTATTTCATTTTTTGAAATTGAGCCTAACGGCCCGACTATCCCCTGTACCGACCGCTAGGGAAAATATATGAGATAGCCATTGTAGGTTATATTTTAACTTAATATAAGCTTCGTCTTAACCAATTTTCCCAAGCAGTATTTTGTCCTTTCCCTTAAGTGTTGCTTTGAATTCCATAACTGTACTTTGTCCAAATGCGGAAATTAACAGAGCCGCAGTCTTTATATCACTTATTACAAATTCAAAATTTGAACAGCGTTTGATTCCAGAAACCAATTTGTTATCTTTTTCTATGAACATCTGGACATATTTATTGTCGTTTAGTTTTGTAACTACTCCTGTAAATTGTCCTTTTTCATTTTCCGATTTTTCTATTTCAATTCCTTTTAACATTCCTCTTTCTCACAATCACCACATTCTGACAAATTGTGATTCTGGAGTTTCGGAGATTTTCGATGTGTCACAGGCTGACACAATGGTTAAAAAATCAAGGGGTATAAATTAATTTTTCATTATGTCCTGGTTTTCATTACCTATAACGGTCTTGGCTATGAGTAGTTGCGTGGGTTAGTTCATAACTTTGAAGGTACAAGCCAAGTTGAAAATTCCATTGGAATTTTGAGAGGAGGCAGGAAGCAGCAATTATATATAGGTATTGTTAGCTCTTTTTATTGATTGGTTATTATGTCTATTATTACTCCATAAATAGCTGCTGAAATTGAAAATAGTAATGATCCTAATAGATCCGATAATTATCCCTTTATTATAACTCATATAGTCTTTTTTGCCATAATATTGCCCAAGATGTGTATATTAACCCTATCAACTCGCTAACATAAAATAATTTTAAGCCGCTAAATGCTTCAACAATTCCTAAATCTGCTTAAATCAACATTCGTTCAAAAATCAATACTTCAATAACCCTTTTTTAAGTTGAAGTAAATGAATGGTAATTTGATCCAGAAATGTGTGCAAGGGAATTTTTTTAGCTTGAAGCAGTATGAGCCCATATTTGTGCTTCTTGATTCACGGATTTGAAAAAGCTTTCCATCATTTCTACTTCCTACAAATTTTTTATCAAAAAGCTTATTCAACAGTCTTCTTATAGAATAAAAAGCCTTGCAATACCACTAGGTTTAAAAATCTTCCCTAACGATTGATAGGTAAATAAAAAAGTTTACTTAAATTTAACCTGATGAAAACGATTGCAAATCGGGGAAAGCCTAATTGTTTGTTGAATTAAGTGAATTATGACCAAAACATTAAAAAGGAGTTGTTAGAATTTATTCAAGATCCGAAATTCATCGTTATAAAGTAGGGATAATTATATTATAGCACTTTTTGCACATAAATTCATACACTAATGAAAGAAGTATATATCATATCGGCGGTAAGAACGCCCATTGGTAGTTTTAATGGAGTATTATCGGGATTATCAGCTGTCCAGTTAGGTTCAATCGCCATTAAAGGAGCCTTGGAAAAAGCTGGGGTTGATGCCAAAGAAGTGGAAGAAGTCTTCATGGGGAACGTGATTTCAGCTAACCTTGGACAGGCACCAACAAGACAAGCAGCGATTGGGGCCGGAATTGGCACCAACGTACCTTGTACAACCGTAAACAAAGTTTGTGCTTCAGGAATGAAGTCCGCGATGTTAGCGGCTCAAAGTATCATGCTAGGTCAGAATGATGTTATTGTGGCTGGTGGTATGGAAAGTATGTCCAATATTCCTTATTACCTTCCTAAGGCACGTTTTGGATATAAGTATGGGCATGGGCAATTGGTGGATGGTCTAATGCATGACGGACTTTGGGAAGCGTATAATGGTTTTCCAATGGGAAATTGTGCTGACAATACTGCCAAAGAAATGGAAATTAGCCGAGAGATGCAGGATGAATATGCCATTCGATCTTATAAACGTGCAGCCTCAGCCTGGGAAAAAGGCTTATTTAAGGATGAAGTAATTCCAGTGGAAATCCCTCAGCGTAAGGGTGATCCAATAGTAGTTAAGGAAGACGAAGAATACAAAAACGTTCGATTTGAAAAAATTCCTCAGCTTCGACCGGTATTCTCCAAAGATGGAACTGTGACGGCCGCTAATGCCTCTACAATCAATGATGGGGCTTCGGCTATGATTTTAATGAGTAAGGAAAAAGCAGATGCATTGGGATTGAAACCGCTGGCAAAAATTAGAGGATTTGCCGATGCTGCTCAAGATCCGTTGTGGTTTACCACTTCACCTTCTTTAGCCATTCCTAAGGCTATTCAAAATGCTGACATGCAAGCAAGTGATGTAGATTTCTATGAAATTAATGAGGCTTTTTCAGCTGTAGCTCTTGCCAATAACATTAAACTTGGTTTGGATCCTGATAAAGTAAATGTAAATGGTGGAGCAGTTGCTTTAGGACACCCATTAGGTTGTTCTGGCGCCCGTATAATGGCTACTCTTAATTCTGTATTGCACCAAAACGGTGGTCAAATTGGAGTGGCAGGAATTTGTAATGGGGGAGGAGGAGCTTCTGCCATTGTGTTAGAGAAAATGTAAAATCCAGTATTTTAGCTTCTATAGATTGTAAGCTAAATAAAGGTATTCTATTTTAGAGCCCTGCAATTGTGCAGGGCTTTTATTTTATTGAATAGGAGATAATAAAGTTAAAAAATACTTTTAATTGGATTTGGATTATGAAAGATGGAAGAAGGGCTCAAAAAAAATCTAATCAGCATCATTGCAGTTGATAATTTGATGATGGAGAGGCTAAGAAGGTAAGATACTTAAAACTCTCAGATTGGTGGCTAGGGACTGGGTTTGTTCGGTAAAAGGTATGGGAATATCTTTATAATAAAAAAGTTGAAACACCATTGAATGATCCCGGTATTAACTACTTTGAAAAAGAGAACATCAACAGGGGTAAAGATTTAAATCTGGAAAAGAAATTGACCGGAAAAATACCCAACTTATATTGGTTAGTCTAAAACCAGGCACGAGTGCCCTTCAAATATGGGCACCATTCTTCCAGGAATTATGAAAGGACATTACCCTTCTGGCTCGAAATACCTACTGGTGCGTCCGTTATTTCAAAACCAAATGATCAGTTGGATATTTTTACTCCTATTGTTTTACAGGACTTTTTTGACTTAAGTGTAAAACCTACTCCTGATTTTATTAAAGAAAAACTCCCTGTGTATCAACAGAAATAAAAAAATAAAAAGTGTAAAGAGTAATGATCTAAATTTACTATTGAAATGATATAATAAAGCTAACTTTGTTCCTTATTTAAATATTCTATTTTTCACCCTTTGTCTGGCTGTTTATGATCCAAGGTTTTTTTTCCAAATATACACCAAGGTATATTCTGTTCACTTGTTTTTTCTTGGTTTTGACGATTCATGCAAAGAATACCAAGGCGCAGGAAAAAACTTTGATAAAAATTTATTACGATTCTCTAAATACATTTCCCTTAGAGGAATATTACATAATAGGGAATGACAGCAGTCTGTTAGATGGGAAATTTTTAAGATATCATGAAAATGGGCAAATAGCTACGGAGGGTGTTTTTTCAAAAGGAAAAAAAGAAGGGATATTCAAAGATTATTTTCCTGAAGGACAAATTCAAAGAAAAGTTACATACAAGGATAACCTTAAGGAAGGACCTGTAATTGTTTACAATCAGGAAGGGAATATTCTTCAAACCACCCAATACCAAAAAGATACATTAAATGGGAAAATGGCCCTTTATTTTAATAATGGGGCGCTTAGAAGTGAAGGAGTTTTCAAGAATGGAAAGCCTGAGGGTATTCTGACAGAGTATTATGTAAATGGTCATAAAAGGCAGGAAATTACTTACAAGGTGGGATCCCAAAATGGAGTTACCAAAAAGTACTTTGAAACTGGTCAATTAGAATCTGAGACAAATTTTTTAAATGGGATGCCTCATGGATTTTTGAAAAAATATTATCCCAATGGAAAATTAAAAGAGGAGTCCTTCATCCAAAACGGCACCAAAACTGGGGTTTTCAAAGTTTACAATCCCCAAGGTGTACTTATAAAAGAAGGAACCATCAAAAATGGTCGTTTGAATGGACCAAACAAAAGTTGGTATGAAGACGGCAGTTTAAAACATCAATTTAATTTTAAGAATGGCTTTCAGGAGGGAAAAAATACCATCTATTATTCTAATGGAAATGTGAAGGAAGAAAGCATATATTCCAATAAAGGTGAAAATAGAAAAATCAAGGAATATGATTCAAAGGGAGTCTTAAGTGCAGAAAAGCAGTATTTAAAAAATAAAAAAGATGGAACTTGGATTTTATATGGTATTACCAACAAAATAATAAGTAGGGAATTGTACAAAGAGGACCAACTTAATGGTAATAGGGAAGAATATGATGAAAAAGGAAAGCTTATCAAACAAAGCCCTTATTTAAATAATCGAATTAATGGAATGGAAAAGGAGTTCTTTCCAGGTGAAAAGGTAAAAAGTGAGACTTTCTACAAAAATGGAATAAAAACAGGTCCATATCGCTCCTTTTATAAAAATGGGACAAAGGAAAGTGAAGGAAATTATCAAAAGGGGCAAAAGGCGGGGACCTGGCAATTTTATAACAAAAAAGGTCAATTAGTGAAAACAGTGGAATATGTTAGGGATGAAATAATACGGGAAGTGATAGAATAGCTTTTTTTAATTAGGGTCTTGTATAAATTTAACCTAGGCCCTGAGGTTTATATGCTTTGGATATCTTATTGTGAAAGCTAAAAATTTCATAATAAATCATTGGCAGTATAGCTTGAAATGAAGAAAAATGTTGCTCCCTTAAGGTTGTTCCGAGGTCTAAAGCGTGAAATCCCACTAAAATTTTCAGCTTTCCCTCAAAAGCAGCTTGCATTTAAGACCAGAAGAGAACAATAAAAGGCAAAAAATACTAAATTTGCCCCAACATGGAACAGGCAATTAAAGAAACGAACTTCCGGTTTGACGGACAAACGGACTTTTACCGTGGAAAGGTAAGAGACGTATACAGCTTTAAAAATAATAAATTGGCCATTGTAGCTACCGACCGCATTTCCGCTTTTGATGTGATTTTACCTCGACCAATTCCCTACAAAGGGCAGGTTTTAAATCAAATTGCAGCTAAATTTTTAAAAGCGGTAAAGGATATTGTACCTGTGTGGTTAGAAAACACTCCTGACCCAAATGTGGCGATCGGATTAAAATGTGAACCGTATCCAGTGGAAATGGTGATAAGGGGCTATCTGGCTGGACATGCCTGGAGAGAATACCGCGACGGGAAAAGAAGCATTTGTGGGGTTTCTCTTCCGGAAGGGTTAAAAGAAAACGATAAGCTTCCTGAGCCGATTATTACCCCTACCACCAAAGCCATGGAGGGACATGATGAGGATATTTCCAGAGAAGAGATTATTGCCCAGGGTTTAGTAAAGGAGGTAGAATACATTGCTTTGGAAGGTTACACTAAAGCTCTTTTCAAACGGGGAGGAAAAATGGCTGCTGAAAGAGGATTGATTCTTGTAGACACCAAATATGAATTTGGAAGGTTCAATGATCAGATTTACCTGATTGATGAGGTCCATACACCGGATTCTTCCCGCTACTTTTATCAAAACGGTTACGAGGAGAGACAAAAGAAGGGTGAAAAGCAAAAGCAATTATCCAAGGAATTTGTGCGGGAATGGTTAATAGAGCATAATTTTCAGGGGAAAACGGGGCAGCAAATTCCTGAAATGAATGATGAAGTCATAAAATCCATTTCCGAACGCTATATTGAACTTTATGAAAAAGTAACTGGAGAGCCATTTGACCGTCAGACTCCTGAAAACCTGTTAGATCAAATAGAAGAGCGGATTTCCGCCTCCATCTAACAACATTTTATGCTATTAGAGCAACGCTTTTCTTAATCATTATGAATTAATAAAAATTATTATTCATTTTTATACAAATTTTCGTTTGTGTAGCAGGATATTCCTTTATTTCTGCTATCCTTTTAAAATAAATAAACTATGAAATATTCAATTAATCATGAAGAAAAATATGTCCTGATTAGAATTGAAGAGGATAAATTAGACTCCATTCAGGCACCTGAATTAAAATCTGCTTTTCTTAAACTTCAATCAGAAGGAAGTAATAATGTAATTCTGGACCTGTCATCAGTAAAATACAGTGATTCTAGTGGCTTAAGCGCTCTTTTGGTGGGAAATCGTATTTTTACTGAGAATGGGGGAGTCTTTATTTTAACTGGCCTTAATGAACATGTTAAAAAATTAATTTCCATATCTCAATTAGAAAATGTTCTTTACCTCCTTCCAACTGAGCACGAAGCTGTAGAAGCAGTTTTTATGCACGAACTGGAAAAGAACCTTCGAGATGAAGCGGGTGAGGAAAATGAATAATTAATAATAGAAGAATGAGGCGCATAATTTTGCGTCTCTCTTATCCCCCAGTTCTGTTTTCAATAGGAGTTACAAAAGGCAAGTTTGCATGGTTAAACTCAAAAGATAGTGATTCCTAATTCTTAGTTCGTCATCAAATCCAACTTCCACATTGAGTTTTGAATTAAAAATTTTAGGGGCCAATGCGGCCTCTTTTGCTCACAATCGACACCAAAGTTCTCAGGTTTTGATGGTGGAGAACCAATACTTTTTAATTGATTGTGGGGAAGGAACCCAAATTCAGCTGATGCTAAACAAAATTAAGCTGAGTAAGATTGAATATATTTTCATCAGTCACATGCATGGAGATCATTATTTTGGATTAATGGGCCTCATTTCTACCATGCATTTAAGGGGAAGAGAAAATGATCTGCATATTTTTGGCCCTGCAGCCTTGGCAGAAAACATTACCATGAATTTAAAACATAGTGGTACGGGACTGCAATACCGAATCCACTTTCACCGGGTAGACCCCCATAGTTCTCAACAAATTCTGGAAACAGATAAACTCTCAGTTACCTCCATTCCACTTGACCATGGGATTGATTGTACAGGTTATCTAATCAAAGAAAAACCCAAACCTCATAGAATAAACAAAAACAAATTACCTGAAAATATCTTGCTCCAACATATTGTTCTTCTCCAAAAAGGAGAGGATGTTTTTGATGAGAATGGTAATCTATTGTACAAAAACGAAGATTATACTCTTCCACCTAAGCGATCACGTTCATATGCCTACTGCTCTGATACGAAATATAATGAGCGGATTATTCCTCTTATTGAAAGTGTAGACCTTTTATACCATGAAGCTACTTTTTTAGATGAAAAGCTGGAAAGGGCAGAGATCACTCATCATTCTACGGCTAAACAGGCAGCAACTATTGCATCCAAAGCTAATGCAAAAATGTTAGTCATTGGGCATTATTCATTACGCTATAAAGATCCTATTCCCTTACTGGAAGAGGCAAGACTAATTTTCCCGGAATGTCAATTAGCCATCGAAGGTGAAAGTTATGAGGTCAGCGACTTATAAATATTGATAAGTTAAAAGTAGAATGTGATTATTCTGGGCAAAAAAGACAGTTTACATTTTGGTTTTTCAGAATCCTTTT
>NZ_SMMB01000694.1 GCF_009711365.1 Xanthovirga aplysinae
TGAGTTGTTCCTGATAAATGCCAAAATTTTTATAGACGTCCAGCAACATGTCGAAAAGGGTGAAACCATTATCTTTTGCAAAGGCTGCGATTTCCGCAATTATGGCACAAGAGGCAACCGCATCTTTATCTCTTACAAAATCTCCTATAAGATATCCATAACTTTCTTCACCACCACCAATAAATTCTTTTTGGCCATCAAACTTTCTTATTACCTCTGCAATATATTTGAAACCTGTTAGGGTATTGATACATTCAACTTGAAAATGGGTCGCAATGGTATCTAGAAGGTTTGAAGTGACTATTGTTTTGGCAATATATTGTTTTCCATTGAGCTTGTCTTCTTCCTTCCATTTTTTCAGAAGGTAGTAAATAATTAATGCTCCGGTTTGGTTTCCATTTAATAATTGGAAATCTCCGTGATGATTTTTTACGGCAATGCCCACCCGGTCGGCATCTGGATCTGTAGCCATAATGAGATCGGCATCAATTTCTTTTCCAAGAGAAAGGGCCATGGAAAGAGCTTCCTTTTCTTCTGGATTAGGATATTTTACAGTTGGGAAATTCCCATCTCCTTTGGCCTGTTGTTCAACAACCGTTACCTTATCAAATCCTAGTTTGTCAAGAATCTTTGGTACTAAAGTAATGCCTGTACCATGAATTGGACTGAAAACAATTTTGAGGCCTTTTTGATTAGCAATTGCCTGGGGAGAAATTGAAATCTTAGAAATGGCTTCTAAATAGAGATTATCAACCTCTTCTCCAATGCGTTGAATCAGGTCTTCATTCCGTTCAAAATTAATCTCTTCTATTCCATTTATTTGGTTTACTTCCCCAATGATGAGTTTATCTTCGGGGGAGACAATTTGGGCCCCATCATTTCCGTAAACCTTGTATCCATTATATTCTTTAGGGTTGTGAGAAGCAGTGACTACCACGCCCGCCTGACAATTAAAATACCGAACGGCAAAGGACAATTCAGGTGTGGGCCGCATATGTTTGAAAAAGAAAACCTTTATTCCGTTTGCTGAAAATACAGAAGCCGCCGTTTCAGCAAAAAGGGAGCTGTTGTTTCGAGAGTCATGGGCAATGGCTACTTTAATTTCCTTGTTTGGATAAGCTTTAATTAAATAGTTGGAAAGTCCTTGTGTGGCAGCTCCTACCGTGTAAATATTCATACGATTGGTGCCTACCCCCATTAGACCTCTTAATCCTCCAGTTCCAAACTCCAAATCTTTGTAGAAGGCGTCTTCTAATTCATTTTTATTTTCTTCTTTTAGAAGTTCAAGAATTTGGTCCTTTGAATTTTGATCAATTGAACTATTTAACCATTGTTTGGCTTTTTGAAAAACTGGATTTGTTGTTTCCGGACTTTTTATTTCTTTCATGTGTTGGGAAAATACAGCGTTAGGAAGCTTTATATAAAGCAGACCTGGTAAATATTTTTATTTTTCGACCCCAATTTACTAATTCATAAAGGCCTCATCAAGATAATTTTACTCTTTCAAAAATAAAAATCCTGGTAATGTACTTCAAATCAGTTGATTACCAGGATTATGCTATGTTTATAGATTTTATGAAATATTAGAGATTTCCCCTCAATTCCTGTTCTCTTTCAATGGCCTCGAATAATGCTTTGAAATTTCCTTTTCCAAAAGATCTTGCTCCTTTTCTTTGAATAATTTCGTAGAAAACGGTTGGTCGATCCACAATGGGTTTGGTGAAAATTTGTAATAAATAGCCTTCTTCATCTCTGTCTACTAAAATATTTAATTCCTTGAGATCATCCATATCTTCGTCAATCCTTCCCACTCGTTCAAAAAGATCATCGTAATAGGTTTCAGGCACATAAAGGAATTCAACCCCTCTTTTTCGCAACTCACTTACTGTATGCAAAATATTGTCTGTAGCGATTGCAATGTGTTGGACACCGGCCCCATTGTAAAAATCGATGTATTCTTCTATTTGGGACTTTTTCTTTCCTTCCGCTGGCTCATTTATTGGAAATTTAATATACCCACTACCATTGGAAACTACTTTTGACATTAAGGCAGTGTATTCTGTAGAAATATCTTTGTCATCAAAGGTTATTAAGAGCTTGAAGCCCATAACATCTTCGTAGAATTTTACCCATTTGTCCATCTCTCCCCAATTCACGTTTCCTACACAGTGATCGACATATTTCAACCCAATAGGAGAACTTTCCAATTCGCTCTTCTTTGGCTCATAGGTTGGTAGAAAGGCTCCTTTGTAATTTTTTCTTTCCACAAAAGTATGAATGGTTTCCCCATAGGTGTGGATGGAGGCTATCTTTACTTCCCCAAATTCATCTGATAAAGTGGTGGGCTCAATGGCAGGCTTTGCTCCCCTCTTTGTGGTTTCTTCAAATGATTTGAAGGCATCATCTACCCACAAGGCCAAAACCTTTACACCATCTCCATGTTTTCGGACGTGTTTTGCAATAGGGGAATCTTCAGTTAAGGCGCCAGTAAGTACTAATCTGATTTTATTTTGTTGAAGAACATAAGAAACTCTGTCTTTCACACCCGTTTCAGGCCCCGCATATGCAATTAAATTAAATCCAAATGCCGTTTGATAAAACATAGCGGCTTGTTTTGCGTTTCCTACGTAAAATTCTATGTAATCTGTACCATTAATTGGCAAAAAGTCTTGTTCCATAATTCTGAAGTTTAAAGATTTTAGTTTAGGGGTAAATCTAAGATATTATTTACTATTTAAAAACGTTATTTTTCTCAGAAGGATCATTTCTTTAAATCGTTTTCGATGGCAGATTCATTTTCATATTTTTTTCTTGCAAGTTCAAATATTACTATTGAGTTTTGCGATTCAAACAACACTATTTTATTCTTATGATTGACGTTAAAAACCTTGATGATGCTTTAGTCGCTATTATTGAGAAAAAGAATTTGCTCTCAAATATAGGTTATGATAGCGAAGAATATGATGACATTGAAGCCGATCTGCATGAGCTGGAGGACGAATTTGTCGATGAGTTTGGAGATTTATTGGAAGATGCCCTACATGAAGTTCATGATGAGTTCTGCCCGGATAACGATGTGTTGTTGCCAATTGCTTATTTGGCAAACAGTTATCTGGACAAAGGAGAGGATGAAAGTGGCAAAAAACAGTTTGATGTAAAGCCAGGAGAGGGAGTGATTGTTGACGCGGATGATTTCCCTGGGGAAGAAACTCGTTTGGTTATTTTACCTTCACCAGCAAGGATTCTTTTACAAGTAGGAAAACGCTATAGAGAAGAGGTTTGGAGAGCCAACTAAAAGTATACGATAATTAAGAAAAAAGCGGTATCTCTT
>NZ_SMMB01001123.1 GCF_009711365.1 Xanthovirga aplysinae
ACTTTGATAAGGAATATAATTCTCCCATTTCCATGGTGTATAAATATCGCCAATTGAAATTTCTAAGAGTTCTTTAAATATACTTTCCGCATTATCACTATTGGACATAATTATTATTCCTATTTTCCTTTCCGGAAAAATTATTGTATAGTGTTGGAATCCCTCACTATGACCTTCTTTGAAGGCACCAAATCCAAAAGGTGAATTTAGCAAGCCCCAACCTAAACCGTAGCTAAGTTCTATTCCATCATTTTCATTGGTTATTTGTTGGGCCAATGGCCCAAATTGTGCCTTTGAACGAATCCGAATATTGGGATAAAACATTAGTTTTGTTACTGCAGACTTGCTTGAATGTACTTCCATGAGATGTTTAACAAACTTTGAATAATCTTCTAAAGTCGTTTCCATTGAACCTGCTGCTGAAGCATCATCCAACTCAATGTCTCTAGGCAATTTTAATTGGTCACTAGAATGTCCGTAACAAAAGTGCTCTTTGAACTTTTCATCCCATAGGTAGCTTGTGTTGTGCATTTTTAAAGGATCAAAAACAATTTCTTTTGCAAGTACTTCAAGTTTTTTTCCTGTAATATGTTCAATTATCTCTTGTAAGAGATGTAAACCCTCACCCGAGTAACTATATTTTGCTCCCGGCTCAAAAAGAATTCTTAATTTTTCGCCAGGATTATTGATCCATCTCCAATTTGGTAGTCCGGTAGTATGGGATAAACACATACGTGCGGTTATTTTTTGGTATCTGATATCCCCTTTAAGATCACGCAGATTTCTCCAATCTTTCTCTACAGGTAGATCCGGGATAGCTATATCAACATAATCTTGTAAAGGTGTATCTAAATCTAAAATCCCTTGTTCAGTCAAATGGGCTACAATGTACCCAAAAACAGCCTTACTGAATGAGGCGCCGTAAAAAACATGATCCACTTTCAAGCTGTCTTTAGTTTCGATATTGGCATAACCAAATGCTTTATTGAAAATGACATCATTATTATTGAAAATGGATACAGCAACACCTGTTACGTTTGCTTCATGAATTAAATGGTTGATTTTATTGGTTAATGAGTCCTCAGTTATAGTAGTCCCATCTAAACGTTCCACTTGCTGGATCTTTTTTCCAGTACACCCCATAAAAAGAGTAATTCCAACCAATAAAATGGTAGAAAAGATTTTTGCAGATTTTTTGTTGCTTCCTATGAAGGGAATGGATAGGGGATAGTAACACTTTTGATCATTTATAGCTTTTATAATATTGAATAAGGTGATAATTAGGCCTAATGGAATTACTGCAATGAAAAAGTAAAACCCCCAACCTTTTATAGTAAGTAGCGCCACCAAGGAGAGAATATAAAGTAAGCTTATACTGATTTGAAAATTGATCACTTTTATACCATGATGATTATAGATAGGATTATCTTCTCGCTTATGGATCCACAAAAAAAGAGGAAGAAGGATATTGAATATTGGTAATACAAACCCTAGAATGGGAGTGCCATGCATTAAGAGTAACCATTTCTTTTGTATGGCTTCTTCCTTTGGATTTTCTAAAGTAAGTAGATCATCGACCTCGATATCCAAGGCTACAGCTAATAGCTTTATAGTTTGAAGATGTGGACTTACTTCTCCCTTTTCTATGCGTTGTATAGTGCGTATAGTAACAGTGGTTTTTCCAGATAATTCTTCCTGAGTATAGCCCTTTAATTTTCTTTGGTAAACCAGGTTTTTTGCGATTGATTGAGTTTTCATAATTTTTCTATTTGTTTTGGTCCAAAACTATTAAAAGGCTTCTGTTTTTGTTACGACATCTTCATGTCATCTATCTGTCATTCCAGTTTTTTAAAGGTTTTGACCCAAGTTAAGGTTATAAAAATTTTTTTATTAAGGAAAGTAAATAGGGAGTTTTTGGTTGATAACTATATTCAATGGGGGTATTTGAAAAAAATATGCAAATTAAATACAAAGCCTTTTGTTTGTCAGAATCAATTTTTGAGTGAAATTAGGATTCTTATAAAGTTGTAATTGAATTTTATTAATAGGGTTATTTTTTTATTACTCCATGATGTGTATGAAATATAATTTTTCATATATTTATATAAAGCCAAAACAATTTCCCTATTTATTGGTTTCCCTATGGTTTCTGGAAATAACCAAAATGATCTACCTGGAAAGCCTACCCTACTAAAATTCCCCTGTTGTATTTTAATTGAGGAACCATTCCTTTGGTGGTAGAAGCTTATTCCCAATAAGATGGTTTTAGAAGGGCCTTAAGGGTCCTCAGACATCCTTTTCAGTTTCAGGGTTGAAACCCTGCTATGGATGGACTTCCTTCCTCTTAACCCAATTTTAATCTGTTAAACCATTTACCTATAATCTCATGAAAAATTTAATTTTAGCTCTTTTCAGCGTTTGTTGTACAGTTTCTTTTGTTTTTGGACAAAGTAATGATCGCAACCTTCAAATTGATATTATTTACCAATCTGGAGAAGATAATTCGGTAGAATCAAACAATGAGCTATCGGCCCCGACTTCGGGAGAAGGAAACTTTAAAAATATTCAATCGTTATTTAGCGCACAAAGCGGGAATGGACAAAACTTGCGTAATAACAATCAAATTAATGGGGATGAAAATGGGAAAATTATCCAGAATTTGTTTGCTATTCAACTAGGTTCAAACCACAGTGTATCGGACAATAATTTTGTGAAGGGGGATGAAAATGAGAGAAATTTTCAAAATGTTATTATCATTCAAAATGATATGATGAATTCTTTGATAGGGAACAATCAAATTAATGGAGAGGGAAATAGGGGGAATATCCAAGGTTTGAGAGCTAGTCAAAATGGGGATGGAAATTCTGTAACAGGTAATAATCTGATTACTGGAACTGCAACAGTAATGGTATTCTCAGCAAATTTGAATGATCCAGGAGATAATAATAAGGGTAATTTACAGAGGCTCTGGGTATCTCAAAAGATGTCAAATAATAATGTATTTGGTAATAATATTATTGGTGGGGACAATAATGATCTTAATATTCAATTGGGAAGAATCGAACAAAATGGGACTGATAATTTAGCTTTTGGTAATAATTTATTAGCAGCTGATATTACTGTGAGTCCGAATGGGACTGGGACTGAATCGGTAGAAATAAATACTGGAGGAGATGATAATAATCGTAACTTTCAATTCCTTCGAATTCGTCAGAATGGAACCAACAATAAAGTCTTTGAAAATAATATTATGGAGGGGAATGGAATGGAGAGGATGACTCAAATTCATGTTTCCTATCAACGGGGAACTGGCAATACAGTGAGTAATAACAATACTGTGAGGCCAGGCGCTTAGGTACATCTCCTTTATTTAACGAGGGAGCAATCATTCAAAATTATGAAAGTCTTTTTGTTAATATGAGTACCTAATTTTAGGGTGGATAATGACTCTCAGGTATTTGCTGTTTTAACAATATGGAGTCCCTGATATATAAAGAAGGCCTTTTAAAAACCATTTGTAGCCAATAGAAAATTTTTAAACATACTCAAACTAATAATATTAAAGTAAGATTCCCTTTTCTGAAATTGGCCTTTTGGATTTGGGTTAAAATCTTGTCAAACCTCTTAATTTATTCGATTTTAATATCCTTTTATAAAAACAAACTTTATAAAGTTGGAAATGTCATATTTAAAACCAATCTCTATTGCAAAATAGACGAAATCATCCTGGAAATTTAGAATTGCGGAGCAGTCCTATGTTTTTTCTATTATTTGGTTTCGGTTTTTGAAATTAAACTAACCTTGAGAAACGTTATTAAGTCATTTTTTGGATTAATGTTGTTAATTCCATATTTTATTTCAGTACTCGAACTGTTCGGATTCGTATATCTTTTAAAGGGCGGTCAAATTTTCCCGTTTGAATGGAGGCAATGGAATCAACAACCTCAAGCCCTTTAACAACTTCACCAAATACCGTATAGTTCTGATCGAGATGTGGTGTGCCGCCAATGGATTTGTATACCTCCCGGTGTGCATCAGGTATAGTATACCGTTCAAAATTTTCATATTTCTTGGCCAAGTTCCTAATGCTGTCATTGAACAGGTTGTACCGCTCCCAATTTTTATCGTCTTCTGCTTTTTGCAATGAATCTACCAGGGGTTTGTTCGCAAGATCATTTTTGAAATAATGTTCTGCCAGAAATCCGTTAATTCGGCTTTCGGCCGCGGTCAGAAGGCTATCATTGAATATTTTTCCCTGAACTATATAGAATTGCATGCTGCTGGATGCCCGCTTCAGATTACCATTTCGAGCTGCCCCTAATGCTCCTTTTTTGTGGAAAAGTTTGGGGTTGAATTCAGCATCCACCATGTACGGAAGACCGCCGTTACCTAAGGTGTCGGCCGGCTGAGCGTTTCGGCTATCTGGGTCTCCGCCTTGTATCATAAAATTTTCAATCACACGGTGAAATAGCAAACTATCGAAAGCTCCTTCATTGGCAAGTTTGATAAGATTATCCCTATGGAGGGGTGTTTCATTGTACAGATCAATAACGATTTCGCCATAATCGGTCACCATTTCGATTTTTGGTCTTTCTTCGTTTATGGAATCAGAGGAATCTGTTTTTGAATTGCAGCTCCAAAATGCCATTATGGAGAGTAGGAGCAAGGTAGTTTTATTTAATGTTTTCATTTTTTGTCTTGTGTAATGGAAATTCTAGTCAGCTTGCCATTTAACCCAACGTCTCAGTTAACAAACCGTAGCATGGGTTTGACGATGAGCTCTAGGGTTAGTTATTATTGCACGAAATCTAAAGTTATCTTTTTTCTGCTACAATTCGCCTTACTGTAAATTAAATATTCTTCCTAATTTTTGGCTGGCAGTAATAAAGCTTATAAAGCTACATAACTCGGATATTTCCACATCTGTAAAGCAATCACGTAATATGGCGAAATGTTCCACCTTGATCGATAAGTGGTCAATTGCAAAAAGCTCAGCGAAAGCAGTAGCTAATTTTTCCCTTTGGTTTTCTTTTATCTCATTTGGCTTTCCTGCTTTCTTCATGCAATATTCACATTGATTTCCAAATGCCAGAGTTTTTCTTACTTCCTCTAATAATTCTTTTTCCAAATGAGTGACGGTGTAAAAAGTACTTTCTAAATTGGTCCAATTGTCCAGGATTGTCTGGTTGTGGCCGATTAATTGTTGAAGTGGAGTGCTTCCACTTTTCGATAATGAAATTCTAGTAGACATATCTGAAAGTTTTATTTATGACAAAATTAGAATGGAGAATAAATAATTTTGCTTTGGATTGCTTTGAATATTGCTTTAATTTCCTTTGAATATTATTTATTTTTATGAGTTTACTTTATTATCTAAAGTTATCTAATGGCCGCCACTGAAATGGACACTCTTAATCGGAAGATCTTGAGGTGTTTACAAGAAAATGCAAGAATGAGTTATGCAGAAATTGGAAGAGTAGTTGGACTTTCAGCTCCCGCTGTAGCTGAAAGGGTTCAAAAATTGGAGGAACAAGGGATCATTACCGGCTATAAGGTTTCCCTAGATCTTGGAAAGGTAGGCTTGCCATTAGAGGCCGTCATTTCACTAAAAATCTCTTCTGGCCAGCTAGAATCATTTTTGTTTCAAGTTCAAAAATATGAGGAAGTTTTGGAGTGCCATCGGATAACGGGAGAGAATTGTATGATGTTAAAGGTAGCTGTAAAAGGCCCTAAAGAGCTGGAATTATTGATAAACCAACTAATGGAGTATGGTGAGCCAACTACATCAATGATCCTTTCTTCTCCGGTAAAAGCTCGGGTAATTTAAAATAACTGATAATCATATTGTCTCATTTTTGGGGTGAATGATTGTTTCCTCTAACGGCTTACCACTTTTTTAAACAAAAGTGGAAATAAACTTTTGAAGTTTATAGATGAAGTTAGATGGAATAGGCTTTGGCTTCATTAAGAAGCCTCATTTGAAGCCATAAGATTTTCCTTTTTCAATTTGCATAGTAAATTTAATTTCTGGCATTGGAATTATTCCATCCCATCAAGCCGCCATACGCTGGGCACCTCCGGTTTTTCGCTGAATATTTACCTCCACAGGTACTTGATTTGTTACAATGTCAAATACTGGGGAGTGTTTTTGAGCCAGTTCGCAAAGGTCCTCAAGTTGTTCTTCTGAAGCATTTGACTTGACTGTGAAGTTCACCTTTATATTTTGAAAACCATTACGTACATCTTTGGATAAGTCTAGGAACCCCCGTACATCCAATTCTCCTTCCAACTTAGATTCCAACTTTTCCACTTCAATCCCCCTTGCAGCGGCATAATAAATAAAGGTACTGGTTAAACAAGCTGCAAGGGCGTGCAAAGCAATTTCCACCGGGTTTGGCCCTTTGTCTTTTCCCAATAAAATCTGGGGTTCATCGGCTTCTAAAACAAAAGACTGGGTACGGTTTTTATCTTCCTCCCCTGCGCCATAAAAACTCTTGATACGACTTTTGTTATTTCCTCCCTCAACCCAGGTATTCCTGGCCCGGAATTTAAACTTTCCTAATTCCGGCTCCTTTTTTATAGCATTGATCGTCTCAGTTAACTCATTTACGTTGACACCATTGATGATAGTTTTAGCCATTTTATGTTCCTCCAAAAAGATTAAGTTCATTTTAATGGGATAACAGGATAAAAATCGTTCTTAGTTTCAAAGGTCCATGACTCATTCAAAAGATTTCGGCTCAGCTGCTTTGGTGTTTATCTCATTTTAATTTTTTGTTTGGAATGATTTTTAAATTAGATTAGTACAATTTAGGGTATTTCAGCTCTTTTGCTTTTTATTTTGTAGTGGCCTGTTTAGCCATTATGTATTGCTGTTCCTTTGAATTGTCCAACCAAAATTTAAAGATTACTGACTAAACAGGCTTTTTTTGCAAACTATTATGGGTTATAGTATTAAGGTCACAATTCGCATTAGTTAATTAATATTTAGCAAATTTAAATTTAGATTATTTACACCTTATTAAAATCTTTAATAAGATAATCCCGGGGCCTTGTGTAAATAATTATTAGTTTGCAGTTGCTTTAAGATAAAATCTGCAACATCAGCTCTTGATATTTTTAGTTGCAATGATTTGTCGTTAGAATCGAATCCTTGCCGGTAATTGCCCGTTTTAGGCCCATCGGAGAAAGCACCAGGACGAACAATTGTCCAGTCCAATCCGCTTTTCATTACATATTCCTCTTGTAGCTCATGGTCTAAGAGAACATTTTTTAAATACCACCCAAACATTATGTTTTTCCAAAAGAAATTAAGGTTATTTTTGCTCTCTCCACAACCAAGAGTTGTTTGACAAATCAGGCGGTTTACACCATTCTTTCGCATAGCTTCAATAATGATTTTGGTGCCTTGAGAGCGAACGGTTCCTTTTCTTTTATTTCCGGATCCCAGAGCAATACACACTACATCTTTTCCTTTAATGGCATCCTGGACACTTTCAGGATCAAAGACATTTCCTTCCATCACCTTCAAGTTTGGATTTTTGATGTAATTCAGTTTATCTGAATTTCTGCAAAAAGCGGTTACTTGATGTCCCTCTTTCAAACTTTGCTCTACTAAGTGTTTCCCAATTGTTCCTGTGGAACCAAATATAATTACATTCATGATTTTTAAATTTAGATTATGATGCAAAATTAAGGGGTGGGGAACCGGTTAGATAGAATAAAACCGACAAAAGGCTTGGAGTATGTTAAAAAAATTTACTAATAGCCGCAAAAGGCTTTAAAAAGCCTGTTCTTTATGTCAGGGACTCCATACATCTTATTTTAATGGTATCAACTTCGTTTGTCGTATTTTTCGTCCTTAGCCACCAGCTACGAACTCAAAAAGGTTTTCGATTAGACCTTAAAAATTCCATTTTCACTTCAAAACAAAATATTTAGACAAGCTTTTATTTAGCCATTTGATTTAGGTAATACGATGGAGTTTGCCCTGTATACTTTTTGAAGGTTCTGATAAAATGGGATTGATCCGAAAAGCCACTGTCGATACCCACTTCTACCAATTTATTGAAATTTGCCCGATTTAGTTTGTGTAGAGAGCATTGAAATTGCACAATCTTTGCAAACTGCTTTGGGGTTAGGCCAATTTCTGTCAAGAAATTACGCTCCAAAGTTCGTTCGGTGATAGGGAGTTGTTCTAGTAATTGGTTGACGGTAATTTGTCCTTCATGTTGAAGAATAATGTTAATCGCTTTTTGAATCCTGTCATCAGGTGTTATTTGGTGACTTTCTATTAATATCAGCATTAAATCAGAAATAATATTAATTTGTTCTTCTAGCTCCTTTTCATCTTTTAAAGACCTGTGGAAGGCTTCGATTCCAATATGCTCCAATTGAAGCAGATCGAAACAATCATCATTGAGTACCCTTGGGTCTATACCTAATAAATACTTAGAGGCGAAAGGATAAAGCTGGAAAACAATGAACCTGTAGGGACCTTTTACATCAAGAGAAATTGGGTCAAGGGTTTGGCCATATAGAAAAAGCTCGGATAGCTTTTTGTTCTTTGGAAGTAAATAAAAACCGTTCTCAGCTTGTTGAAACATGATTCCGGGATACCCATCAGCATAAAGAGGGATGTTTTTATGAGCAGTTGTGTCCTTACTTTCACCAACCATGATACAATTGATAAAAGGCTCCAGGTGTTTTGGTACTACAAACTCAATACTTTTCATAGGAGAATGTCCAATAGTAAACAACGCTTGGTAATTGTGAGGTGCTATTATTTAGGGAGAA
>NZ_SMMB01000607.1 GCF_009711365.1 Xanthovirga aplysinae
TTAAAAATAATGGGGGAAATCAACCTAAAAAGGGAGATCTATTAATTTCGGAGCCATTTCTTCCAGATCCGAATTTTAAAAGGACCGTTATTCTACTTTGTGCTAATAGCAAGGAAGGGTCTTTTGGCTTAGTCCTTAATCAAAGTTCCACTCTTTTTCTTAATGATGTGGTAGAAGAGATTGATGATTTTCGGGAGCCCTTATTTATTGGTGGTCCGGTAGAACAAAATACCTTACATTATATCCATCGGGGTGATAACCCCTTGGAAGGGTCGGAAAAATTGAGTGATGGATTGTTCTGGGGAGGGAGTTTTGATCGTCTTTTGGAATTAATTAATGTAAAAGAAATACGGCCCCAAGATTTTAAGTTTTTTGTGGGGTACGCAGGCTGGGGTGCGGGACAATTGGAATCTGAAGTGAAGGAAGGGTCCTGGTTTGTTAGTAAATCTGCCACTCCTGACCAAGTTTTTGATACCAATCCTGATGATTTGTGGCGGGATGTCCTTCGTGAAATGGGAGGCAAGTATAAGATGTATTCCAATTATCCTATAGATCCAAGAATGAATTAAAATAGCTTTCTGAAGTATGAAATCCTTTTTAAAGTTAAAGGTATAGGGGGAATTCTTTATCTTTGATAATTTATTTTTCTACTTGAAAATATTCTATTAAGAAAAATTAAGTAATAGAACTCATTGCTTAAATAATATTCTAATTTATTCCCATTCATTAAAATTTTATCAATATTGCTAAAATGATTCTGGTAAATCATTTATTTGAAATTTTTCCAATTAAACTTTGATCATTATTCGTTTTTAATAATGAAAAGTTTATGCGATGTCTAATATTTTGTTAGTTTTGCCTGATATTGAATTCAATTATTGTTAGAAAAAGGGAAGATAATGGACAAAGAAAGAGCAGGATTTCCTGAAGAAATAAAAAATGAAGCTTCAGAAACTCCACAAGAGTTAAATGAAGATGAAATGAAAGCTGATATTGGTGAGGATTCATCTGATCAAAACGCTGAAGAGGAAATTAGCCATGTCGATTATGCTACTTTATCAAAAGAAGAGTTGGTAAGGGAAGTTGAAAAGCTTGTCAATGAAAATAATATAAAAAAGCTAGAGAAAGCTTTAAATGACATAAAACCTGTATTTGATA
The DNA here is from genome assembly GCF_009711365.1 of Xanthovirga aplysinae. Classification (GTDB taxonomy): domain Bacteria; phylum Bacteroidota; class Bacteroidia; order Cytophagales; family Cyclobacteriaceae; genus Xanthovirga; species Xanthovirga aplysinae. Next base: position 1,159 of record NZ_SMMB01000607.1, read on the forward strand.
AAATTCGAAATCAGGAGAAAGAAGATGCCCTGAAAAGATTTTTGGAAGACGGAGGAGAGGTTGATGATTTCGAATTTCGGGAAGATGAGTTGGTAAGAAGTTTTAATAAGCATTATAAAGCGCTTCGGGAGAAAAGATCCAAATTTTATGCGGATCAGGAACGAAGTCGTCAGGATAATTTAAAGGCCAAAAATGTTCTTTTAGCTCGCCTTAGGGAATTAGTAGATGGAGAAGAAAGCCATTCAAGTATTAATGCCTTGAAGGAAATGCAGGAGCAATGGAAAACCATTGGAGCTGTTCCACCGGCCTATGTTAGAGAGCTATGGGCAAATTATAATGCCTTGATTGATCGCTTCTATAATAAAAGAGGAATTTATTTTGAGTTGAAGGAGTTGGATCGCAAGAAAAATTTGGATGCTAAAATAGTCTTGTGTGAAAAAGCTGAAAAATTGGATGCCCAAGAGAATATTACCCTGGCAGTTAAGGAACTGAATGAGCTACATGAAGAATTCAAGCATATAGGTCCTGTTCCTAGGGATGATCAGGAAGAATTATGGCAAAGATTTAAGTCCGCTTCGGATAAGATATATGCTAAAAGAAAGCACTTTCTGGAGGATTTAAAAAAAGAGCTTGAAGCTAATTTGGTTCTTAAAGAAAAGCTGGGAGAAGAAGTCCAGGATTTCCTTGGTTTCGATTCAGATCGTATTAATGAATGGAACAAGAAAACACACGAGCTCTTAGAAACTCAAAAGAAATGGGAGGCCATTGGTGGTATTCCTAAAGACCGGGCCAAGGAGGTTAATAAAAAGTTTTGGGGAACGATAAAGACTTTCTTTCATAATAAAAGTGCCTTCTTTAAACGCCTGGAAGCAACAAGGCATCAGAACCTGCAACTGAAGGAAGAATTGGTGAACAAAGCAATAGAACTGCAGGATAGTTCTGAATGGGATAAGGTTTCCAATGCTTTAAAGGGCCTTCAAAGACAATGGAAGGAGATAGGACCTGTACCTGAAAAGAATCGGGATGAGGTTTATGCCCGTTTTAAAGCGGCTTGTGATCACTTCTTTAATCGAATGCGAGAGAAGAACAATGAAGCAGAACAACAGTATGCGGACAACTTGAGGGAGAAAGAACAGATTTGTGATGCAATGGAGCAGAAGGCAAATGATCAAAAAGCGACAACAGAGGAGCTTGAGGAGTTGGCAGAAGCTTTCCAAAGTATTGGATTTGTCCCAAGAGAAAATATACGTTCTATTCAGGATCGTTTTAGGAACGCTTTAGGGAGTTACATAGCTGCGATTGAAGGGTTGAATGAGGATGAAAGGGATCTATTGAAAGTAAAAGTCGAATTTGGGGCTATGAAGGATGATCCTGCTTCCCGAAGAAAACTTCAAAATATGGAACAAGGTATCCGTAAAAAGATTACAAGTGTAGAAAATGATATTACACTTTGGAGAAACAACCTGGAGTTTTTTGCCGCATCGCGAACTGCCGATAAACTTAGAGAAGAATTTGAA
>NZ_SMMB01001124.1 GCF_009711365.1 Xanthovirga aplysinae
TTTTTTTGGTAAGCTTTAAATTTTTTTGACGTAATATTAATATTAATCAATTAACACATTGACAAAACATACAAATACATTGGAAGAATTAGCTGTGCGAGTAGATGAATTGCAAAGTCGTCTTGGTGATTTAAAAGGAGAAATACAAAAAGTAATTATCGGACAAGAGGAAGTAATAGATCAATTATTGATCACTTTTATAGCAGGGGGCCATGCTCTTTTAGAAGGAGTTCCTGGCCTGGCAAAGACTTTAATGATTCGCACCCTGGCGCGCTGTGTTGATCTTCCTTTCAAACGTATTCAATTTACTCCTGATTTAATGCCTTCGGACATTATTGGAACCGAAGTATTGGAGGAAGATCCGATAAGTGGCAAACGTATTTTTCAGTTTAATAAAGGTCCTCTTTTTGCTAATATCGTATTGGCGGATGAAATCAATAGGACACCTCCAAAAACACAATCTGCTTTGTTAGAGGCTATGCAGGAGTATGAGGTTACGAGTGCAGGAAATACTTTTTCATTGAGTCGGCCTTATTTTATTTTAGCGACTCAGAATCCCATAGAGCAGGCAGGAACTTTTCCCTTACCTGAAGCACAATTAGATCGTTTTTTATTGAACATTCAATTAGATTACCCTAATGAAGAGGAGGAGTTTTCTATCCTCTCAGGAACCACAGGCACTCTTAATGCTCAGGTGAATAAAGTGATGAGTGCCCAGGAAATATTGGAATTGCAGACATTAGTTCGTGAAGTTTCCATTAGTGAAGATCTTTTAAGAAAAATTAATTTGTTGGTGCGTTCTACTCGTCCCAAGCATACCTCTATTGAGGTAGTTAAAAAATATATCAGTTGGGGGGGAGGTCCTAGAGCTGGACAAGCTTTGGTGGTATCCGCAAAAGCAAGGGCTTTATTAAAGGGTAGGTACGCTGTAGTAAAACAGGATATCCAAGAATTAGTCAAACCTGTTCTTCGGCATCGGGTATTAGCTAATTTTAAAGCCAAGGCTGATAAAAAGGGTGTGGATGAACTTATTATGCAAACCTTTAAAGAAATTGGTTTTTAGGAATGCCTATGCTCACCAACCAGGAATTATTGAAGCCCGAACTACTTCAAACAGTTGAGGGTTTGGAATTAATTGCGAAAGAAATTTTATCTGCTTATAGGTCAGGTCCTCATCCAGGGAAATTGAAAGGAGCCGGAGCAGAATTTAGTCAATATCGATCTTACCAGTGGGGTGATGATCTTCGGCAGATGGATTGGAAGTTATATGCCCGTTCAGATCGATTTTATATTCGTGAAGCTGAAACGGATAGCCAGGTGACTGTTCATTTTATCATTGACTTAAGTCTTTCAATGAGTCATGAAAGTAGGGGTCTAAGTAAACTAAATTATAGCCGTGGTTTAACAGCAGCTTTGGCCTATTTGGCCCTAGGTCAAGGAGATCGTATCCTTTTTTCTGCTCTTAATTCCCAAGAGAATATTTTAAAGCCCCCTCTGGAAGGTCGGGGTCGTCTTTCCGAGTTTTTGTATGAATTGAGCGAAATCAAGTGTGAGGGTAAATGGCCGGAGGAAATGGGGGAATTTTTGGCAGACAAAGAAACAGCTAATTCAAAACAAATGATTGTGTTTCTCTCTGACTTATATGAAGAAAAAGCGGAAATTTCAAAATTTTTGAAGAATGCCCAAGCTTCTGCCCATGAGGTGATTGTTTTTCATTTAATGGGTGGGAATGAATTAACCTTTGATTTTCCCTCCAATCCAGAATTTGTGGATCTGGAAACTGGAGAAAAGATTCAGTTGGATACCTCTTCTTATAAAGCGGTCTATATTGAAAAAATGAAAAAGGAGCTGGGCCTATTACAAGATCAAATGGCTAATTTAGGGGTGCATTACCAGCTGGTAAATATGGATCAGCCTATAAGTGACTGTTTGGAAGGGTTTATTCAAAGTCGAAATTATTAAGGGAAGTAAATTTTTAGGATGATATTTTTCACGGAACCTCTTTATTTATTTGGATTGGTGGGGTTAGCGATTCCTTTGCTGATTCATCTTTGGAATCAAAAGAAAGGGAAGTCTATTCAAATAGGGAGTGTTCGCTGGTTAAGAGGAATAGAGAGTAAAAAGGCAAAAAGATTGCAATTATCTCAATGGTGGCTTCTGCTATTGCGTTGTCTGATCCTTGTTCTCTTGTCATTTATAATATCTTCTCCTTTTACTAATTGGTTTTTTTCTAAACCGGAGAATTTGGTGAAATTGGCTCTGGTGGACCCTCAAATACATCAGGAGGATACAATAAAAGCTAAGTTAGTAGAACTTAAAAAGGAGGGTTTTGATATTAGGTGGCTTTCTCAGGGTTTTCCTACTATAGAAACTCCGCCAAAAAAGGATAGAATCATCAATTATTGGTCTTTATTGAAGGAAATTGATATAAAAAAGCACTGGAGACCAGATACTATCCATGTAATTGGTCGTTCCCTAATTAAAAATTTTAGAGGTAAAAGACCAAAATTTTCATTTCATGTGAATTGGCATCTTTTGTTTTCAGAAGGAAATGACAGGCAGTTAATTGAATTGCAATCAGCAGGATTAGATAGTTTAAAAGCTGTTTTTTCCAATTCTTCGAAAAATGGAACTTTTATTAGTCAGCAAAAATATGCTACATTAGAAAAAGACCAATTGTTGGAAAATGCTAATGCAGGACAGATGGAGAGTCCAATAAAAAAAAGGGATTGGGCCGATAGTGTAGTGGTTGTCCATTCACTTGAATTTGAAGAGGACGCTCAACTAATTATAGCAGGATTCCGCGCTGTTAGCAGGTATACAGGGCATTCATTGGTTTTAAATAAGGTTTTGGAAAAAGATTTTATAAAAGAAGAGATTCAGGGGGAAGGGAAAGGCCTTGTTTTACTATTGGAAAAACCTTTGAAATATGAACTTTCAATGGAAAATAATCCTTTTGTTTTGCTTTATAATAAAGGAAAGGAAGATTACGGATTAAAAGAATTAATTAAGCATTCTCCTGAAAATGGCGTTAATTACTTTAATTTAACTAGAAGATTAAATTCTGATAGTGAAATTCTACCTTCAGAACTGCCTGTGGCAGAAAGTTTACTGGTGAACTTTTTTACCTTAAGAGATGCTGAGAATAGAGTTCATAAACTGGACCAAAGGGGAATTGATATTCAACAGGTCAAAGGAATTAATAAGGGGTTGTCAAAAGTATTGACAGGAGAGGGAAATAAACCCAAATCGTTATATCCCTTTCTTTGGGTGCTAATGGTAATTCTGTTGACTTTGGAACGCTTTGTAGCAGTAGGTAAGACCATATGAATAGAATGAAATCAGATATCACAGGTTTGTTAAAAAAGTGGAGGTTGATTCGCATTTTGGAATTGCTATTGATGGCAGTTTCTTTTGCGAGTGTAGCCACTGCCTTGCTTAGCCTATATTTGGGAAAGGAGCTGGTTATTTTTGCATTCTTAATGTTTTTCTTTGGATTTCTTCTTTTCCGTTTTTTGACCACGGCCCATCATATAGTTGATCAAAAGGAATTAGAAATTTTCCTTGATGAGCATTTCCCAAAACTGGAAAATAGTTCGTCTTTGCTTTTTAGGAATAAGAAAGACTTGTCTGGCCTGGCTGCATTGCAGTATGGAAAGATTTCAGGGGTATTTGAGGAATTGAAATCTCATATAAAACTCCCTAATCGTCTTTTGACTTACTTTATTATTCTAATTTGCTCGGGGGTATTGTCATTCATTATTACAAAATGGGGCCCAAAAGTGCAAAAAGTTGAAACAGAACAAATTTCTACCGGTCCTTTTGGTCATTCTTATTATCAGGGATTGGATTCTGCTTCCTTACATCCTATTCTTGACACAGTAATAGTTACTTTTCAGTTTCCTTCGTATACGGGTTTGCCAAAGGCTACTCACCATCATTTGGATATAAATGTTTTAAAAGGTACAGATGTTACCTGGGAGCTTCGCTTTAATAAATCAGTAGATTCTGCTTTTTTTATTTTTGCTAATCTGGATACTTTAAAATTGGAGAAGAAAACAGGTGGGTTTTATGCGAAACAAAAGGTGGAGAACAGCTCCCTTTATCGCTTGATTTCATGGAGGGATGGAGTGGAGTATGATTATAAAGTATTTTCCCGTCAGGAGGTAATTCCCGATTTAGCTCCCAAGATTGAGGTTAGTGGTGTAGAACCTTTTATGAGGATGGACTTTGATAGCACCTTTAGTTTAAAAATAGAAGCTAAGATAAAGGACGATTTTCATGTAAGAGATGCTTGGATTATAGCAACAGTAAGTAAGGGTTCCGGTGAGTCGGTAAAATTTCGGGAGGAAAGAATTGAATTTGATTCCAGGGAAAAATTGAAGACTAACATAGTTTCGTTTCATAAAAAACTGAAGTTAAAGGATCTGGGGCTAGAACCAGGGGATGAGCTTTATTTCTATGTTGTAGCCAAAGATAATCATGAACCAATTCCCCAATTTAGTAGGAGTTCCACTTATCATTTAGTGTTAAATGATACCACAAGGGTTGTTACTTCAGTGCTAGAGGGAAAAGGTATTGATCAAATGCCAGAATATTTTAGAAGCCAACGACAGATTATTATTGACACGGAAAAGTTAATTAAGGATAAAGTAAATATTGGTAGAGCTGATTTCAAAAACAGAAGTAATATGTTGGCTAATGACCAAAAAATACTTCGATTACGTTATGGTCAATTTTTAGGAGAGGAATTTGAGTCTTTTATTGGTCCAGGAGTGGAGAGTTTATTGGAATCTGTTAATTCGGAAAAGGATGGACATGTTTCCGAGGAGGAAGAGAATCATCATGCTCCAGAAGAGGGATCCGATAGGGAAGGAAGCTCTTTTGGTACAATAGGAATAGAAGCGCACCAATATATTCACAACCATGATCCTGCGGGTACCTCAACTTTTTTTGATGATCAGATTAAAGCTACCTTAAAGGCTGCTCTAGCAAATATGTGGGAGGCCGAACTTCGACTTCGTTTATTTGAACCTCAAAAGGCTTTAAAGTTTGAGAATATGGCTCTTGATTTGATTAAGCAAGTTCAGCAAAAATCCAGAGTATATGTAGAAAGGCTGGGTTTTGATCCTCCTCCTTTGAAACCCGAGGAAAGTCGGTTTTCCGGCGATCTAAAGGAGATACGACATTTGACTTTTGGTAATCAATTTCAGGAAAAGGATGACATTGAACTTATTCAACAAGCCGTGGAGATAATTGAAATTCAAAAACAGGGGGGGAGTAAAATAGAGGATGATAATAAAGAAGTCTTAAAAATAGCAGGGGATCACTTGGCGGCCTTTCTTTTGGATAATCCAGGTCAAGATCTTTCTGTGTTGAGTATTCTACATAAATTATTAGAAAATGAGGGTTTTGCTCAAAAGGATTATGAAGAATTAGACGAACTTCAACAAACCTTTCTTAAAGCCCTTCCAAATTCGAGGGTTTCACTTTCAAAGCAGGAGGGGAAAAGACAGTCTTTACAAGATATTTTTTTGGAAGAATTTGGCACTAATTAAATGAATTGGAATTTTAGCGAATTTTTAAATACGGAGGCATTTTTTAGTTTTTCCGTCATAATATGCCTTTTCTTATTTGTTTTTTTGATAAAACTGGCTTTAAAAAAACGGAAGGGGCTTATTCCAAGAATTGTGGCCATCGTTGTATTAATTGCTTCCCTATTTTGTTTAGCCATTAGACCTTCTATTTTTAAGGAAAAAGAGGAAAGGAAAGCCATTATTCTTACCCCAAATTTTTCAAAAATATGGGTGGATAGTCTTCTTGCAGAGTTCCCTGAAGCATACACATTTTCAATGGATACCACAGATAGCCTTTCTTCTCTTCCTAAAATAAATGCTCCTGATCTTTCCTACATTTTACGAAACTATACAAATATTGATGAGTTTTTCATATGTGGCATAGGTTTGTCAGATGAGGACCTTCGATTAATTAAAGATAGGAAGTTCACTTACTTTTCTGCTGATCCCCCTCGGGGAATTATCACTTTTGAGCTTCCCAAACCTATCCATTTAGGAGAAAAGTTTTTTTTGAAAGGTGTTTATCATGATTTAAATTCCAATGGTAAAACTCTTTACCTTAAAGGGCCGGAGGGAATTTTGGATTCCCTGGTTTTTAATCGGGACAAATTTCAGGAATTTTCTTTTCAACATAGACCAAAAGTTGTTGGCAATTATTTATATCAATTCCTAATTAAGGACAAGGAGGGGAACTTTTTAGACAAGGAGGAATTTCCTGTTCGAATCAAAAAAAAGGAGCCGACCAATATAGTATTTTTAAATAGTCAGCCAGGGTTTGAAATTCGATTTTTGACGAATTGGTTGTCGGACCAGGGGCATCACCTTTTAACCAGAACAGCCATTTCGAAAGAAAAATACCGTTTTGGTTTTTTTAATGGAGAGAATCTTAGGCAATTTGCTATTAATAAAAGCTTACTAAAAAATACGGACCTCTTAATTACAGATTTGCAAGCCTTAATGGATTTAAAGTCTAATGAAAGGCAATACCTGAAGTCTGCCGTTGAAAATGAGGGCATGGGAGTGTTATTATTAGCCACTCAAGCAGATTTTTCAACCCAGAAAATTAATAGATCCCCTTTATTTAGGAGTTTTAATTACAATGAGGTACAGAATAGGGAAAAGGAAATCCAATTTGGAAAGGAATCATTTTCATTGGAGGTTTTACCCTTTTCATTGAAAAGGGATTTTAATCAGTTTCCAATTTTCAAAAATAAGGAGTTAGAAGGAGTAGTCGGATGGAAATTATCTGGGAGGGGAAAGAGTGGTTTAAATCTTGCACAGAACACTTTCCAATGGGTTTTGGAAGGGAGACAGCAGGTTTATGATTATTATTGGTCAGAAGTCCTAAAACCTCTGTTAAAAAAGAAGGGACCGGACGTGAAATGGTATAATCCAGAAAAATTGGCCATTCAACATGAGCCTATGGAACTGAGAGTCTTTATAAATGGGAGCGATTCATTGCCTCCTGCTAATATTAAGGGCCCTTCAGGCCAGCTCATTAACCTTCCTTTGATGGAAGATTATCAATTTTCGGAGGAATGGAAAACTACTTTTTGGCCTTTAGAGGCAGGTTGGCACCAATTAAATATTCACCAAAGAGATCCTTCAGGTCATTTATTTGTTTTTTCAGATTCTAGTTGGCAGAGTTTAAGGGAAGCGGAATTAATTAGAAATAATCATTATTGGAGTTCGGTCCAAAGGAATGATAATCAAGAGATAGCAAAACAACTGGAGAAAGAAGAAATACCACTTTTTTGGTTTGCATTTCTTTTTCTCTTGGCCCTTTCATATTTGTGGTTTGAAGAGAAATTTTTGTAAAAGGGTGAGGTAAATTGTCGAATCTGAAAATTTAGGTCCCATGGAAGGAGGAAATTAAAATCTCACATCTTTTACCTGTAAATTACCCAATAGCACCCCTTTTAAAAGATTATAAAAAGGTAAACCTTAGTTATTTCCTTAAAGATTACCCTCTTCATTCTTCATTAAAATAGAGGCCCGCTTATTTTTTGAGGATCATTTTTAAATTAAGACTACACAAAATAATTACAATAGCCAGCCAGAAATACATCCAAACATCTTGAGGAATCACCTTGAATAACTGGGTGTACCTTTTTAAATCGGAAAAAGGGCCCACTCTAAAATCAGAAATAATACTTAACAGACTGGCAAAACCTAAAAACAACAAAACTTCCTTTTCTCTCATCCTTTTTCTCACAATCCAAAAAAGGGCTGCAGCATATAAAAGAAGAATAATGGAGGAGAAAAAAGTATGATGCCACCAAATAGCCGTAAAGACCATGGTTATCCCTATGAAAATCAAGGTTTTTCCTGCCCAATTGTTTTTCCGTAGACTAATGTAAAGGAGGATATTTCCTAAAATTGCACTGCCAATATAACCACCCATTAAAATCATTCCCTCTACTCCGCCTGATGTTTTTGTGAAACCACTGCCATCGGCATTTAATTGAACAGACCATACTTTTCCCCCTGTTATTAAGGTGGCGAGAGCGTGACCAAATTCGTGAAGATAGGTGGTTAACAAAGTTATGGGATAGAGAATTATTCGACCAAAGGGAATATAAAACTGTAATGCTAAATAAAGCACCAAACAAACCAATAAAGTTGAAAAGTTCGAAGAGAAGATGTTTTTTTTCTGAGTCAAGGCAGTAATTTTTGCTAAAAATAATATTTTGATATAAAAGACAAAAATTCAAATTTGTATGTGACCTAAGTTCCCTTCCCTTATTCTTTATTTCAGGCATATCATAAAGCGACTTCTTTTCATTAGATGTGTTATCAAACTTACCTTTTATGAAATGGTAACCTGGTTTGTGTTTTGGCATTTATGTCCCATGTATAGGCTATTGAGAAAAGGGAAAAGGTGGAATTTCCAAAATAAAGGATTAACTGTTAGGCTGCCTTAAAAAAAGGTTTGTATTTTTTCTTAAAGCATAGTTTATGGATATGCTTTTGAAGTGAGCTGGTTACGGTTTTAAGATGGTGATCCAATTCAGTTTTAAGATGGAAATGTTTTGACCACAACAGATAGTTTTCTTCTGGTAAAGTTTCAATAAACTGACCTAAACTATCAGTAAGAACAATATAGTCATGCCAATCACCTAATTCGGTTGATAGTATCTTTAATTTTTTATTGAGTTGACAATAATCTTTTTCCTCAATATGAGCATATTTTATTAATAGGTCCTGAACATAAAATGCTTTTTTGGAC
>NZ_SMMB01001163.1 GCF_009711365.1 Xanthovirga aplysinae
TTAACTGCACTTTCAACTCCCTAATTGTCTAATTACCTTAATTTCGGCGATTCATCTCGTCCCTAATGAGGGCCGCTCGCTCATAATCTTCCTTAGCCAAGGCCTCATCCAGCATTCTCTTCAATTGATCTAGGGAAAAATCCTTCAATTGCTCAGAAAGCGGCTTACCTTGTCTTGACACATGCTTTTTCTCTGTTTTCTTTGGCACTTCCTTCTCTGCTTTTTCCTCTTCCTCCACTTCATCAGTCAGTACAATTCCTGCCTCGGACATTATGGATTCAAATGTGAAAATTGGAACGTCAAAACGAAGCCCAATAGCAATGGCATCGGATGGCCTTGCATCAATTTCAACAGTTTGATTACCATCGGAACAAATCAATTTAGCAAAGAAAACCCCTTCTTTTAAATCCGAAATAAGTATTTCCTTAATGGAAAAATCAAAACTCTTGGCAAATGATTTAAACAAATCATGTGTCATTGGGCGATTAGGGGTAATTTTTTCAATTTCAATGGCTATTGCCTGTGCTTCAAACATTCCAATGATGATAGGAAGACGACGATTCCCCTTTAATTCCCCTAATACTAGAGCGAAAGAGCCTGACTGCGACTGACTCGAAGAAAGCCCAAGTATTTCCAATTCGATTTTATCCACAATGATTCGTTTTTTGACCCGAAGTTAGCAAATAGAATTTAGAACGTGGATCGCTCCTTTCCAAATCTTTACTCAAATTTATCATGATTTTCTTATCTAGTTCTAATATCAACTAAATTAGATAGAAAAAACAAAAACTTAAGCTACTTACTCCAGTGAGCACTCCTTTAGTATTTATTCAACCACAAATATAAAGATAAATTGCCATTATAATAGTTAAAATTAAAAGGAGTATATTATTTTCTAAACATTAGATAGGATAAAAGAAAGAATATAATCCTCCCTTTCTCTATAAATAAGGGGAATAAGGAAAATTATGGTTTCCCTATTTCCCTTATTCTATCAAATCTGATATTCCAATATTCTTATAAATTTTAAGCGTTCAGTGCTTTTATGGCAGCTGTCAACTTAGGAACTATCTCAAAAGCATCTCCCACAATTCCATAATCCGCAGCTTTGAAAAATGGTGCTTCTGGATCCTTATTAATAACAACCAAACATTTTGAGGAGTTTACACCTGCCAAATGTTGAATGGCTCCAGAAATCCCCACAGCAATGTAGAGGTTAGGACTCACTTTTATCCCGGTTTGTCCTACATGTTCATGGTGAGGTCTCCATTCCATATCAGATACGGGTTTACTACATCCTGTAGCTGCCCCTAATGATTTAGCCAGATCTTCAAGAATATGCCAATTTTCAGGACCTTTCATTCCCCTTCCTCCGGAAACTACAATTTCTGCCTCCGGCAAAAGAATCTCACCCTCTGCCTTTTCTACCCCTGTTATCTTAAGGGCAAAATCTGCTTCGTTCACGGTAGAAGCAAATGCGTCCACCGCACATGGAGCTCCATCTTCTTTTAAAGGGACAGCATTTTTCTTAATAGCTAAAATCTTCTTCTCAGCTTTAAGGTCAACATTTACAAAGGCTTTTCCTGTATAAATTCCTCTTTTTACTTTAAAACCAGCAGAAAAATCCGGCAATTCAACCACATTTGATGCTAAGGCTGCATTTGATTTAATAGCTACTCTAGAAGCGACAGCGTCACCCAGTGAAGATTTGGCCAACACAAGAATCTCAGCATTCTCTTTTTCCATCGCCTCAGCAACCACGGAGGCATATGCCATAATATTGTCTTCCTTCAATTGCTCATCCTTAGCATGTAATACTCTTGAGGCTCCGCTAATTCCGGCTTTTGCCAAAGCACTCTCTTCAGCTTCACCTATTGCCAGGGCAATTACCTCGCCACGATCTAAGGCTGCTGCATATGAAACGGCCTCCAAAGATGACTTCCGAATTTCCCCTTCGGAACTTTCTATAAATACTAAAACTGACATTATATTTTCAATTATCTTTGATCAAAAAATATTACATTTTAATTTTTATTACGAATTCTTTTAAGGTGAAAATCACAATTGGTCTCCATTGCTCACAAAATTGAACTTCACCTATGTTCGTAATCTTTTAAAGTACCTTTGCTTCTTCTTTTAACAGACGAACCAACTCTTCCACATTATCAGCATCAACCATTCTAACTTCGCCTTTTGCAGGTGGTAATTCATAATTCTCCACCACTGAAAATTCTCCAACTTCTACCGGTTCAAGTACATTCAACGGCTTAGTCCTTGCCGACATAATTCCCCTCATATTTGGAATTTTCCATTCCGCAATCGGTTCCTGGCAACCCGCAACAAAAGGCAACTTCACTTCCACTTCTTCATGTCCCCCTTCAATTTCCCTGGACATTTTTGCTAAATCTCCTTCAATATCTAATCTCATTACAGGAGAAACTGAAGGCATACCCAACATTTCAGCCACCATTCCATGGACCATACCACCGTTAAAATCAATAGATTCTCGTCCCATTAAAATAAGGTCATAGCTTCCTTGTTTAGCTACTTCTGCAATTTGAGACGCCACAAAGTGAGAATCTGAAGGAAAAGCATTTACTCTTATGGCCTCATCTGCACCAATGGCCAATGCTTTTCGAATAGTAGGTTCGGTTGAAGCTTCCCCCACATTCAAAACTGTAACAGAGGCTCCATGAGAAGCCTTTAATTCAACAGCTCTAGCCAAAGCGTAATCATCATACGGGCCAATGACAAACTGCACCCCAGAGGTATCGAACTTTGTATTATTATCCGTAAATGCGATCTTTGAGGTCGTGTCCGGCACGTGCGATATACATACTAGTATTTTCATCTTGTAAACCGTAATTATTTAGTAAAAAAATATCAGTGGTGAATTTACTCAATAATTGAAGAAATAAAAATTTATCAAAGCATGAATTCAGAGCGAACCAAACAATTGTTAGGATTCTTAAAAAAAGACCCTGACGATCCCTTTATCAAGTATGCAATTGCCATGGAGTATCAAAAAACCGATAAGAAAAAAGCATTATTTTATTTTGAAAGTTTATTGAAGGAACATGAAGATTATTTACCTACCTATTATCATGTTGCTAAACTTTTGATTGATATAAACCAAAAAAAGGAAGTAGAAGGGATCTTTAAAAAAGGAATTGAACTGGCACAAAAACAAGGGGATTATCTGGCTCTCAGAGAGCTACAAAATGCTTATACAAATTATTTATTTGAAGAGGAGTAGAATCTCATGAACAGTAGAAATTTAATAATGGAAGTAAATTACAAACCCTCTTCCCTAATTTAGGTTTACACAAATTATAGCTAAACCTCTACCTCGGGGAAAGAATGTATTTTTATCGTTTGCAACCCTTTTTTCCCTTTGTTTTTTTAGAAATCCATTTCGATTCATTAAAAAAACCCTGTTGAAAATAAAATAATTACTTTCAAAACTTTTTTTGAGAATGGCCTCAGGAAACAAAAATTCTTCCGGACACTGCTTTTAAAAAGAAGTTCCGGAAGTAATCTCCAAAATACAAGTTTAAAACCTAACAACTAATTTACCGAACATTTTTCCCGATTGCATTTTATCAAATTGAGAAATAATATTTTCGAAAGGCACTACAGAATCTACTATTGGTCTAATCTCTTTCTTGGCCACAAAATCTACCATATCATTAAATTCTTCATCGGTTCCCATGGTAGTTCCTTGAAGGGTAATATGATTCCAAAAAATTCGTCTAAGATCTAAGCCGGACGGAATCCCAGTGGTTGCTCCAAAAAATACTATTTTCCCTCCTGGCTTAGTCACACGAAGCAAATTATTCATAAAATCTCCTCCAGCACTATCAATAATAAGATCAAACCCGCCAGTTTCTTTTAAGGCTTCTTTTTCCCAACCCTTATTTTTGTAATTGTAGGTACCAGCTGCCCCCATATGTCGTACTTTTTCTAACTTCCCTTCACTGCCTGAAGTGGCATATACTTCAGAACCAGCGGCCACAGCAAATTGAAACGCAAACTGGGCAACTCCTCCACCTACACCTGATATCAAAACTTTTTTTCCAGCTTCCACATTACCACAAGTAAACAAAGCCCTGTAGGCAGTTAATCCTCCCAGAGGAAGAGAAGCCGCTTCTTCCGAAGTAAGATGCTTTGGCTTTTCTACCAATCGATCCACTGGAACAGCAACATATTCCTCAAAAGTGCCATTAGAAGGCATTCCCAATATCTCAAAGCTGGGGCTATGTGCTGCGGGGTTATCTCCCCAATTCATAGCTGGATTAATAATTACTTCCCTTCCCTTCCATAGCACATCTTTTTTATCAAATACCTCCTCCACAGTCCCACTACCATCTGATCCTAAAGCCACTCCCTCTGTCAAATTAGGATATAAACCTTCCCTGCACCATTGATCCCTATGATTTAAAGCAGCAGCTTTGATTTTTATCAAGGCTTGACCACTAGCCAAAATGGGCCTTTCTAAATCTGTTATTTTTAACCGATCCTTATTCTCTTGAGATAAAACTAATGCTTTCATTTGTTGACAATATTTTGATTTAAAGTTTTAGTTCTAAAATGAACTATCATTTTTTTCTAATATTAAGACATCACCAATACACGATGTAGTCAGTTTTAAACTTTCTAGGAATCAAAAAAATAAAATAGAATTCTTTTCAGGAACATTATAATTAAAAAAAGCAGCACTTCATCAATGAAACGCTGCTTTTCCTTTTTATACTTCACCCTCAATTCCATTTAAAAGGGAGCTGGGTCAAAACCATTTGAATCATTTTCATCTACTCCTCTATTTACTTTACTTCCTAGGGTAACCGCATTTGAAGCATTATCAAAACTTGAGGCTGAGCCTGAAACTGGGAAAGAATCTCCAAAGGATTCAACACCCATTCCATGAGCTGTATCCAAGTCAGAAAAACGGGTATATTTTCCAATAAATTTCAAAGAAATGGTGTCCAGTGCACCATTACGGTGTTTAGCAATTATCACTTCCCCTACTCCCTGGGTCGCCTGTCCATTTTCATCCTCCGTAATTCCATAATATTCTGGGCGGTAGAGGAACATTACCATATCAGCATCCTGCTCTATCGAACCCGATTCCCTTAAATCTGATAATTGTGGACGCTTATCCCCTCCTCTAGTCTCCACTGCACGACTTAACTGGGACAATGCAATTACAGGGACTTCTAATTCTTTTGCAATTTGCTTTAAAGCCCTGGAAATGGAGGCAATCTCCTGTTCACGGTTTCCAGCCCCCCCTCCACTTTTTGAGCTATCCCCACTCATCAACTGCAAATAATCAATAATAATTAATTGAATGTCATGTTGAGCTTTCAAACGTCTACATTTGGCACGCAATTCCAAAATCGACAAGGCAGGAGTGTCATCAATAAAAATAGGAGCATCATTTAATCGCGCTGTTTTATGCACCAGTTGTTCCCATTCAAATTCCGCTAAATTTCCTTTCTTTATCTTTTCGCTTTCCAATTCCGCTTCAGAAGATATCAATCGATTCACCAACTGAACGGCAGACATCTCCAAAGAGAAAATAGCAACAGGTTTTCCAAATTCCACTGCTGCATTTCTTAAGGCAGAAAGTACAAATGCGGTTTTTCCCATTGCGGGACGGGCTGCAATAATCACTAAATCTGATTTTTGCCAACCGGAAGTGACCCTGTCAAGAGCAGTAAAGCCTGAAGGAACCCCCGTTAATCCATCTTTTTGATTCCTTCTACTCTCAATTTCGGTAAAGGCCTCACTCATAATTGAGCGCATATCGGCATAATTCTTTCGGATATTAGACTCTGAAACATCAAAAAGAGCCTGTTCAGTTTTATCTAAAAGAATAAATACATCTGTTGTATCTTCAAATGCTTCTTGCTGAATTTCAGAAGAGATCCGGATTAACTCCCTCTTGATGGACATTTCCGAAATTATCCGCGCATGAAATTCTATATTTGCCGCAGAACTCACCTTTGTGGTTAATTCAGCTAAATACAAAGCTCCTCCTACAAATTCCAACTCCCCGTCTTTTCTTAATTGACTAGTCACCGTTAGTAAATCAACCGGCTCGGAATTATTAAAAAGAGAAACCACCGCATTATAAATCTTCTGATGGGCTTCCTTATAAAAGCTGGCAGGCTTTAGAATATCCACCACTTTGGTTAAGGCATCTTTTTCTAGCATTACGGCGCCTAATACGGCCTCCTCTAAATCAAGCGCTTGAGGTGGCAACTTACCTTGTTGACCAACCAAAGCGCGATTCATAGCTCCCCTCTTGCTTAGAAACCGCCCTTTTTCCCCTGTATTTATTTCTTCCATTAATTATTATCAAAAACCCCGATAAAAATCAGTTTATTTAAACCCAAAATTAAACAAAGCTATTTATCAAAAGTAAAATACACCTCAACAAAAGTTAAAATCTGATCTCTATCTCATAAACTTTAAGTAAGCCTATTAGAACAAATAATCTTTTTTGTAAAAATCAATCATACGCAAAAGTAAGTGCATTTCTCCTTGGACACAAATAGAGTTTACCGATTAAAGAATTGCAAAATAGAAAATTTAATACAATCCTTCTACTCTCAATAACATTTAGGATTAAATTTTTTAATAACCCCAATTAGCCAAAAAACCAGTAAAAAAACTCCTATCACCACTTTAATAGCTAATTTTATAAATAATATTTAATAGGTAAACAGGAAATGCACCCGTCCCAATCATGAATTTGATTTACACACTTCTTAAAAACTTGGAATTAGACTCCTTTACCCTAAATACTTATTTTCCAAATCCTTAACTATGAAATCCAAAACACCCCTTCAATTCTCCGCTCTAAACTTTTTGTACAAAATGCATTATTAATGATTTTAAGAATAACAGCTCTTGGCACCAAATTATTCACTATTTTTATCTTTCAAATAACTGCTATTGACTGTATAATAGAAAATCCAAAATTTTTAACCTCTAAATACCTCCTTATCCTCCGTTTCTTCTTTCAAATTTAAAACTAAAAACTATCATTTGAATGAATCCTGAAGACGGAATAATAAACTAATAAAATTTGAAGGTGCTCAATTTTCTCTTAATTTTGGTCTTTAAAAGTAGAAATAAATGCAGGACGACATTAGAAATATTCATTTTATAGCAATCGGCGGGAGCATCATGCACGATTTGGCCATCACCTTGCACAAAAAAGGGATGAAAATAAGTGGTTCAGATGACCAAATATTTGAGCCATCCAAAAGCCGATTAGATCAATACAATTTACTGCCAGAACAAACAGGCTGGTTTCCTGAAAAGATCACCAAAGAACTGGATGCGGTTATTTTAGGAATGCATGCAAAAGAAGATAATCCGGAGCTATTAAAAGCCCAGGAAATTGGTTTAAAAATATATTCATTCCCCGAATTTATTTATGAACAATCAAAAAACAAGCAACGGGTAGTTATAGCCGGTAGCCATGGAAAAACAACTATTACGGCCATCATCTTGCATGTTTTGAAATATTTCAATCGTGAATTTGATTACCTCATTGGAGCACGATTGGAAGGTTTCGAAGATATGGTAAAGCTAACTCAAAATGCTCCTCTTATTGTAATTGAAGGAGATGAATATTTTACTTCTCCCCTTGACCACACACCAAAATTCTTAAAATACCATCATCACATTGGATTAATAAATGGTTTGGCCTGGGACCATGCCAATGTCTACAGTGATTTCAATAGTTACACAAAACAATTTGATTCTTTTGCTGATGCTACTCCAAAGGCGGGTACACTTGCCTATTTTGAAGATGATGACTTGGTTGATATCATTGGAAAAAAAGAACGAACAGATGTTCAAAGTATTCCTTATCATGAACATCCACATAAAAAGGTGAACGAAAAAACAGTGCTTATCACCAAAGACCAAGATGTTTCTGTAAATCTATTCGGTAAGCATAATATGCAAAACATAAGCGCTGCAAAGACGATCTTGTTAGAGATTGGCCTAACAGAAGAAATGTTCTATCAAGCCATTGGAAGCTTTAAAGGAGCATCCAGAAGACTAGAAATTATTGATTCTTCACACAATTTCACTATTTTAAGAGATTATGCCCATGCTCCTTCAAAGGTGGAAGCTACTACCATGGCTGTAAAACATCAATTCCCGAAAAGAAAGCTGTTGGCCTTTCTGGAATTACACACTTATAGTAGCCTTAGCCGCGATTTTATAAGTCAATACGATGGGACCTTGGACAGTGCGGACTTACCCATTATCTATTTTGACCCTGAAGCCGTAGCTTTAAAGAAGTTCAAGCCACTTACACTTAAAGAGATAAAAGAAGCATTTGGCAGGGAAGACATTCTCTTGTTTACAGAAAAAGATGCCTTAGAAGCCTTCATTCTTAAGCAAGATGTTTCTGAAAAAAGCTTATTATTTATGAGTTCCGGAAATTTTGGTGGCCTTGACATATCAGGGATAGGAAAAAAAATCGTTGCTCAATAAAGGTTTGGAAAATAGAGTTAGGCTCTAGTATAAAAGGTATTAGAAAAGAAAAAGAAAAAATTTAAGGTTTAAAAAAGGTCTGTCAAAAAAAACCAGGTCAGACCCTACTTAAACTTTACTAACATGACCAATTACAACAATTTTTTCTTGTGCCCTTAGGAAAAGGTACTTTTAGAAAAGTAATAACATTAAGGAGCCTGTAATTTTCAGAAATAAAATACTTTAGAAAAAAGTCTTTTTAGCAAAAACCAAGAAAAACACAGACCACTATTAGATAAAAAATAGTAAAAAGTTATGCATTTAAAATTAAAAAACCCTTTAGCTGTTTTTGACCTTGAAACAACTGGAACTAATGTAGTAAAGGATCGAATTGTGGAGATTTCAATATTAAAGGTAACACCTAATGGAGAATCCTCTACCAAAACCTTAAAAATTAATCCCACCGTACCCATTCCCCTCGAATGCAGCCTAATTCACGGAATATATGATGATGATATAGTCGATGCACCTACTTTCAAAACAGTCGCTAAAGAATTAGGTAAATTCCTGGAAGGATGTGATTTGGCTGGCTTTAACATCGTTCGTTTTGATGTTCCCCTTTTGGTGGAAGAGTTCCTAAGGGCCGGAGTTGATTTTGACATTAAAAATCGAAAACTAGTAGATGCCCAGAAGATTTTTCATATGATGGAAAAAAGGACACTTTCTGCTGCATACAAATTTTATTGCGGAAAAGACCTTGAAGGTGCCCACAGTGCAGAAGCTGACACATTAGCTACGTTCGAGGTACTAGATGCCCAAATTGCAAAATATGAAGGCCAAAAGGTGGTAGACCACTTAGGGAAAGAAGTAGCTGTCATTGAAAATGATGTAAACGCCCTTCACCAATTAAGTGCTTCCAACATGGTAGACCTATCAGGCCGTTTTGTTCTAAACAATAATAATATTGAGGTTTTTAATTTTGGTAAACATAAAGGAGTAGCGGTAGAAAAAGTCCTGGAAAAAGAACCGGGTTATTATGACTGGATGATGAAAGGAGATTTCCCATTGGATACCAAAAGAAAGTTAACGGAAATTAAACTGAGAGCTTTTAACATGAAGTAATTTTTTTCCCCTAAAAATATTTGCTTTTTAAGCACCTTCACTTTAATACTTACACTAAAAAAGGTCAAATCATTGACCTTTTTTTATTGAATTTGAACCAAAATCCCTTCCCATTTTAGAATTTTTCAACTCTTCACAATTGAAACCAAAGAAAAAAGACAAATAAAGTACACAATTCTCCATTTTAAAATGTACTAATCTCCTAAGTAAATAACACATCTTTCCTAGAAATTAAAGATGATAATACATATATTAAATAAGACCCTTTTATTTAATTCTCTCCCCTAATCTCATACAGATGTCAAAAACTATCATTGTTTCTAATCGACTTCCAATAAAAATTCATAAAAAAAA
>NZ_SMMB01000662.1 GCF_009711365.1 Xanthovirga aplysinae
GATAATTATGTTTGCCCAAGGTGATGATACTCCAATCAAATACTTCTCCATTGAGTTTTATTTCCTCTTTTTCCACCGATGTTTCAAAAGTGGTGTTTGTGTCAACTGTGACTTTGTACATGATATTCCTGTTTTTTAAGACTTAAATATAGCTTAAATTGGCAGCAAATGTTTTTATGCCATTAAAAAAATTATAAATCAAAGGTGAAAAATATATTTATAAGTGTAGGATACGCAGTTCTCTTGTTCCTTTTTGCCTCAAGTTGCAAGGTGAGTGAGTCAAAAGGGCCTAACCAAGATTATACTGATGCGGATTCGGTGGTTGTTGTTGAACCCAAGGAAGTAAATTTACCTCAGCACTTTCCTTCCGAATACCGTGGTGCCCGAACTCGTTTTATTGATTTAGTCCATACCAAACTGGAAGTAAGTTTTGATTGGGAGCAACAATATTTGTTCGGGGTAGCTACCTTGGAACTTAGTCCTCATTTTTATCCACAAGATCGATTGATTTTGGATGCCAAGGGATTCGATATAGATTATGTACATCTCTTGAATGCTGAGGGAGAAACTCCTTTGGAGTATACTTACAATGGAAAGGAATTAAATATAGAGTTAAATCGACCATATTATATAGATGAGAATTTCCTGGTTTCCATTAAGTATACGGCCAAACCCAATGAGCTGAAAGTAAAAGGGAGTGATGCCATTACTTCCGATAAAGGGCTTTATTTCATTAATCCTACAGGAGAAGACCCAAATAAACCCAAAGAAATTTGGACGCAAGGGGAAACTGAGGCTAGTTCATGTTGGTTCCCCACCATTGATTCACCTAATCAACGAAGTACTCAAGAAATGTACATAACAGTAGACGATGAATTTAAAACTCTTTCCAATGGAAAGTTGGTGTATTCCAGAGAAAATGTAAATGGAACGAGAACAGATTATTGGAATATGGATTTGCCACATGCTCCTTATTTGTTTATGATGGCCGTTGGTGACTTTGCCATTGTGAAGGATAAGTGGAAGAATATTGCAGTTGACTATTATGTAGAGCCTGACTATGAAAAGTATGCTAACTCTATTTTTGGAAATACGCCTGAAATGATGGGTTTTTTTTCAAAAATCTTAAACTATAACTACCCCTGGCAGAAATATTCGCAAGTAGTGGTGAGGGATTATGTTTCGGGTGCAATGGAAAATACCACCGCCTCAGTGTTTATGGAAGCCCTCCAAGTGGATAACCGGTATTTATTGGCTGATAATTGGGATGGAATTATAGCGCACGAACTATTTCATCAATGGTTTGGAGACTTAGTGACATGTGAGTCTTGGTCAAATTTGCCTCTAAATGAGTCCTTTGCGAATTACGGTGAATACCTTTGGGCTGAATATAAATATGGAAAAGATGCAGCAGACTTTGAGGGGTTGAAGGAAATGGAATCTTATTTCCGGGAAGCAAAAAGTAAGCAGGTAGATATGATCCGGTATTACTATCAGGATAAGGAAGATATGTTTGACAGTCATTCTTATGCTAAAGGAGGTCGTATCCTGCACATGTTGAGAACCATTGTGGGGGATGATGCCTTTTTTACTTCTTTACATGAATATCTGAAAGAAAATGAATATACGGCTGTTGAGATTCATCAATTGAGACTTGCCTTTGAAAGGGTCACTGGAGAAGATTTACATTGGTTTTTTGATCAGTGGTTTTTAGCTTCGGGGCACCCCCAATTAAATTTGGAACATACTTACCAAGAGAGGCAACTGAAATTAGTAGTGCAACAAATTCAAGATTTCCGAACGACTCCTTTATATAAATTGCCGGTGGATATAGACGTTTGGGTAAATGGACAAAAGAAAAGATTTTCGGTGATTGTAGACAGTATTTACAACGAATTTACTTTTGATTTACCTGACCAACCTGAATTGGTTTTATTTGACGGAGAGCAGTATTTATTGGCCGAGATAAATAACACCCAGACTTTTGAAGAACTAAGTGCTCAATACAGGTTGTCAGATAAATTTTTGGCTCGTTACCGGGCTGTAGAGGCTTTATCTGATACTTTATCAGTACCTACTGCAGGGGCTACAGTTTTTGCTGCTCTTGATGATTCGTTTTGGGCCATTAGGCAGTTGGCGATACATTCATTAGATAAATATGATGGGCCTGGAAAAGCTAAGGTAGAGCAAAAACTTGCTCAAATGGGAAAAGATGATCCTAATCCTAAAGTAAAAGCAGATGCCTTGGCAGCATTGGAGTTTTATGGAGCAGATAAATATCGGAATCTATATAAGGGTGGATTGGCCGATTCCTCATATGTGGTAAATGGGGCAGCCTTGTACGGTTATTTACAAACTGCTGCTGAGGATAAGGATGAAGTGGTGCACAGTTTTGAAGGATACGCTGATGCTAATGTGCAATTGGCCGTGGCCAATTATTTTGTAGAAAATAAGCGATATGATAAATATGATTGGTTTACGGATAATCTGGCAAAGAGCAAGGGAGTAGAAAAATATTATCTAATTAATTTATTCGGACAGCTTTTAATAAATGCCCCCGAAGGACTGCAAAAGGCAGGGGCAGCATTGTTGGAGCCTATTGCATTAGAGGATAGTAGTTACTTTATTCGGTTATCCGCTTTCCAAGCTTTATTACTTTTGGATAATGTGGAAGGAGTGCCTGAAATGAGGAAGCGTATTAAAGAAAATGAAACTGATGAAAGGTTGATTGAATATTATGAAAATTTCTAAACCCTGTTTAATTTAAAGTAAGGAATAAAAAATATTTTAAAGAAAAGTTCTTTTCTAATTAGAAAATTTGAGATAGAAATTAAGAGTTGTACGGAATTGATGGTCTCTGATCTGTCTCATTTTCAATTAGGTACGAGTTTTGTTTTCGATTTGAAATTAGGGAGTGCCTTTTTTTGATAAAATTAGAAGCCGAAAACAAAATTATCTTTTTTTTGAAAAAGTTTGACTTAAATAAAAAAGCATATAATTTTGCACTTCCTTACGTCAAACCAATAGAGGTAAGGATATTTTTTTGTTCCGGCCGGGGGGATACCAAAGCGGCCAACTGGGAC
>NZ_SMMB01001167.1 GCF_009711365.1 Xanthovirga aplysinae
GGGGTCAAAGTTTTACTAATAACAGGAGGAGGGCAATTTTCAATTTTTTCCATTAAGGAAGAAATAAACAATTCTCCAGGTTGTTCCACAGATGCAGATTTCACTGCCCCTTTTACAAAACGATCTATTTTCTGATTTTTATTTTTGGAAACCATTGGTCAAAATTTTTTCTTGCCCTATTTTATCTTTCAGTTCTGTATACAGTTTCTGCCGGCTTCTATAAAGTTTTACTTTCACATTCTGAACTGATATTCCTATAATTTCTGCTATCTCTTTTACTGAAAGTTCTTCGTAATAATACAAAGTAATAATGACTTTATCTTTTTCCGGAAGCTTTAATATGGCATTGTTGATAATTTGTTTTTCTTCCTTTTTTCTTAGATCATCATGGGGATTGGCTATGCTTAGATTTTTAAGCTCCCTTCGATGATCATCCTCTATTTCAATAGTTTGAATTCTTGTGCGGGAATTTAAACTATTTATGGAGGTGTTATAGGTGATGCGGTAAATCCAAGTGGAGAGCTTTGCTTTCCTATTGAACATACCTAATGATTTGAAAACCTTAATAAAAACATCCTGGGCTAAGTCTTCTGCTTCTTCTCGGTTTTTTAATATTCGAAAAGCTAAGGTAAATACGATCGAATGGTATCTTTTTACGATTTCTGCAAATGCCTGATTGTCTCCATCTAGTACCCTTTGTATGTATATAAGGTCATCCTTTGGTCTCATATTTTTATTAGACAATCAATTGCAATATTGGTTACAAATTGATAAATATTTTATTTTTTATCTAATCAGCTGTAACCAAATATAAATTTTACTGTCAAAGCAGTAGATTATTAACTAGTAAATTTAAAGATATGGAAGGAGTAATTATTGTTATCAGTATGTTTATCGTGGTTTTTGGGATCGCCTATTTGCACTTTACTACAAGGCATAAGGAGCGTCTCGCACTAATTGAAAAAGGAACAGATGCTAGCATATTTTTTGGTAAAAATATTTCAAAAACCTCACCAGTTTGGAAGATTATCATATTAAATCTTGCTCTGCTTTCTATGGGAATTGGAGCTGGTATATTCTTAGGAAGTATGTTGGAAATATCGGGCTTTGAAGAAAATGCTATATATCCCGCAATGATATTTTTAATGGGAGGTTTAGGGCTGTTGATTGGTTTCTTTATTACCAAAAAAATGGATAATGAACCTTAATGGATAAAGGTGTAATTCCCATTTGGGTTATTCTATATTTAGTTTGATTTTCTTTTGATAATAGTTTCCGATACAAAAAAAATAAATAAGAACTGGTTAGACATTCCCCCTAATTGGAAAGTGGGAGAAAAACATCATATTTATGAAAAGAAAATTTATCATTATAATTGGTTTTACCCAATTTTTATTTTGGTCTAAAGCTACTGTAAACGCACAAGTTGCAGGTGATTTTAAAGCTCTTGAATCGAAAATAGATAATTATTTGACAGATGGGGTAGGAAATGGGTTTTCAGGAGCCATATTAGTTTCAAAAGAAGGAAAGGTTATTCTTAATAAAGGCTATGGAATGGCCAATAAAGAAAAAAACATCCTAAATACCCCCAAAACTGTTTTCGATATTGGCTCGAATACAAAGCAATTCACTGGAGCAGCTATTTTAAAATTGGTGGAGTTTAATAAATTGAAGTTCACCGATAAACTGAGTAAGTTTTTTAATGATCTTCCAAAGGATAAACAAAATATTACCGTTCATCAATTATTAACTCATTCTGCTGGATGGAAAGAATCTTTTGGGCAAGATTTCGATCATATTTCCAGGGAGTTGTTTTTTCAAGATCTATTTACAAGTGAATTACTTCATGAGCCAGGGACCAAATATTCTTATTCTAATGTAGGCTACAGTATTTTGGCCCGCATTATAGAATTGGTTTCGGGAGAAGAGTATGAAACTTTCTTAAATGAACATTTATTTAAACCAGCGGGTATGCAGCAGACAGGGTATCTTATCCCCCATTGGGATAGGAATTTGCTAGCTAGGGGATATAATCGAAATGTTTTAGATCGGGGTTCTATGGTTACGCGCTATCTAGAAGATGGTAAGGTAAGTTGGCATTTAAAAGGAAATGGAGGAATTAATTCAACGCAAGAGGATATGTTCAAATGGTATCAAGCACTGAAAACAAATAAAGTCTTAACTAAATCATATTTTGAAAAATTTATCAAACCATATATTGGTCCTGAAAAAGGAAGATATCAATACGCTTATGGCTGGGGAATTTCCTATTCAGATAGAAATACTACCAGGATAAGTCACAATGGCTCAAATGGGGCTTTTTCCCATTCCCTTATTTGGAATTTTGAAGAGGATGTGGTCATAATTTACGCCACAAATTCCGGAAGCCCTGAAGTAGAGAGAATCGCTTATACGGTAGAGAAAATGATTTTTGATGAAAATTATCAAGCTGGTCCAATCAAAAAAAATCCATATTTTTTTGTATTTGATTTTACCAAAGCTAATCCCCCAAAAAAAGCAAAAGAACTTCTCACTCTGATAAAAAAGGAACATAGCCAAGATTTTGAAAATTCAAAAGTCCTTAATCGAATAGGGTATATAATTATTGAGGCCAAGAATGATTTGGATTGGGCTATAGAACTTTTTAAGCTGAATGTTCAATTATTTCCAGATGAGGGAAATGTTTGGGACTCTCTTGGAGATGGATATTTAGCAAATGGACAAAAAGAGGAGGCTATAGAAAGTTTTAAAAAAGCAGTAGAATTAAACAATGAAGATTCAATTAAAAAGTTAAATGATTTGTTGTTTAACAATGAGTAGTATGGGTGGGTTTAATTTGTCAATAATGATCATAACCGAACACTTTGGAACAAGTTAGCATTTCGCCTTATAATATTGATAATTTGTTTTAATACAATCAACTGTTAGTTATGGGTGGGCCGTTAGGATAGATTATTTAATTTAAATGATCTAATTGTCATACCATCACAATTATGTGGAAATCAACCGAAATGTGATTACGATTCTATTGATGTGTTTAAATCTGTGAAAGTAAGGTCAATTAATGGATATACTTGTGAAATCATAAAAATGAAGCTTCTCAGTAACACCTTTAAAATTATGGTTTTGTTAATGGTTGGCTTACTTTTAAAGCTGAGCATGTATAATCAAATGGGCAATGTGAAGGTGATGGCAAATATTGATGAAACTGGTGCTACCCTTTCCTATTTCATCAGTAATGAAAAATCCTATTTGGAACTTCAATTATGTTTTTTTTGTGAGGACAACCCTTTTGTGAATTTGAACTTTCAAAGGAAAAATAATGTCAGTTTTCGTTTCTTCAACCATCCCTCCTCATTTAATGATAAGAGTTCATTTTGTGAAAATAAATTTATTGGAAATGGTGATGCTGATTTGTTCAAAATTTACCCTAATTTAAATACTTGCCAAAAGATGGAGGATTACTTCATCTATCAGAAAGAATGCTCTTTATTTAGAAAAGGGAAAATTAGAATTCCCCTTTTCTAATTAAAGAGAAAAAATGTTTAGACGAGGATGCTTTCAAAAAAGCTTAGTAGATTTTGAATCTTTTTTCTTTCTTCGGCAGATAATTTGTTAAAAATACTTAGGTTAAGGGCCTTCCTTACCTAATATTTAATTTACTGAGGAAATTCATCTATTCTTTTATAAGTCCTTTGCAAGTCTTTATTTCCTTTTGAAAGTCCTATTAAAATGAGTTGATCATCTTTAAATTTCAGCGCCCATTTTTTTCTTTCTTCTTCCTCTTTGTGGCTGATAAAAGTAAGTTCATGTCGATGTGCATGCATAAACCAATAACCCGAAGAAACCTCTCCTCTTTCCGATCTTTGCCTGTATAATCTATCAGGTCGAATAAATATATAAGGTTGAGAGTTTGAAACAGTTAGAAAATTAACTTCTTCTCCATTTATTGTTGAATTTGTTAGTGCCCAAAGTCCTCGAATTTTATCCACTGGACCCATAGGCATTTTTACTACCCTTCTAAGGGTAATTACAACCTTATTTCCTTCCTCTTCTCTTTCCCATATCATTTTACCATTTAAAAAGCTCACCGTAAAGGGACCGGCCGGATCTTTTAACCAATTTTTATTTTGAGGATTATATTGTTGGGTTTTCTCATCATAGGAATAGGTGCCTTCAGCGTTTTGCTCCCATCCATTTCCTGAAACAAAAGTATGGTCAGCTTTGATTTTGGTCCATTTGGCAACAGGAGTCATTATTTCCTCTCCAACAGTGACATTGGTAATTTCCCAAAAACCAGTAATATCCTGTCCCTGGGAGAAAGATGTTGAAAAAATGAAAAATAAGATGGATAAAAGGTTAGTCTTCATAAATAGATGAATTTAGGAGTTGAACAATTTTTTGTGTTAAATGAATTTCATTCACCTGATCTCCACAATTTGCCAATAGTGAAATGATAAATTTTCCTTTGTCGATAATGACAAGCATGGCTTTGTAACCTTCTGTTGATCCCCCATGAATGATGTAGGGAGCATTGATAGATAGGTTCCCCATTTTATACTGGCCTCTTCCATCAAAAATTACCCAACCGTAACCATAGGAAATATTATTGCCAAGGTGTGAAAGATGGTTGGTTTGCATGACTTTTAAGGAACTTTCGGAAAGCAAGGAATTATTGCTCATTGCTTTTCCCCATTTATATAGGTCCCCTGAAGTGGAGTAAATTCTTCTGCCTAGGGTCAGATCAATGAACCTATTTCGTCTCCATTTCTTTTCCTGTGGGGAGTAGTTATAGGCTTCTGTTACTTTTTTATGCACCTCCTCACGGGATTGAGGGGAAAAAGTATGGGAAAGTTTTAGTGGTTTACATATTTTCTCATCCAATATTTCTGAAAAAGGTTGTTGGTAGGTGTCCTCTAAAATAATGGCCAACAAGTGATAAGCGAAATTGCTGTAGTGAAACTGCTTTCCGGCATTACTGAAAGGTGGAATTTGACTAATAAAATCTAAATAGTCATGATTGGAAAAATGTAATCGTTTAAATTTTAAAAATTTATTGGCCGATAAGTCTTTTCTTACGCCATTATAGTCTGCTAAACCGGAGGTGTGGGTCAGCATTTGATGAATCGTGATGTTGGGGTCGAATTTTCCGCTATACTTATAATTTGTTAGTAAATCTGTGAGTTTATCATCCAATTGAAGTTTATTTTCCTCAACAGCTATTAGTATGAGAGCGGCAATAAATGATTTATTCACCGAGGCAATATCAAAACGATAATCCAACTGCATAGGAAGGTCCCATACTCTATCGGCAACTCCAATGGCTTTATGATAAAAAATGGAGTCCAGGTTGCCAATTACCACCGTGCCGTGAAAGCGATTTTCTTTATTCTCAGAATTGATCAGGCTGTCCAGTTTCACTAATAGAAGAGAGGAGGTAGGTCCTGTTTTTTGTTCATTTTTTTGGCAAGAAACCAACCCAATTATTGAGATAAATGCTCCAAAAAAGGTAATTCTCATAAAAAGTAGAATTTAATTGATGTGGTAAAGAAAAGTATTCTTATGGCTCAAATAAAAGAAGTTTGGCTTATTTGGGACGAGAATTTAAAATAAGGGGTGAAAAAAACTCTGGATTTATGTTCTGAGAGAGGAATTAAAAAGGGCCAGACCTAATGGGTTTCTTTATAAGGCTTTTTATTTTAGAAAAGAGAAAATTCCATTGGGTGGAAGAAAAATTGATGGGAATATATGTTCAAATAGGTCCAACTTTGAAATAACTCCCATGTGACATGATAATAATTTTCATTTCTAAATGAAGCTACCCCTTACACTGATTTTACTTTAAAAGCATGACATCATTCTTTTTGTGAAGTAGAATTCTACCTATACCTTAAAGTTTAACTCCAAGAATTCTTTTAATATCACGGCATGATTAGCTTTTTCATTTTTAGATCCGTATAGAAAAAGAACTTCTTCCTCCTTGTCAATTTTACCAATGAATTCTCGCAAGGAGGCTTGGTTTAATTTTAGTTCCATTATATATTTTTCCCTAAAATCATCCCATTTCTCCAAATTGTCGTGGTACCATTTTCTCAATTCATTAGATGGAGCCAGTTTTTTTTCCCATAAATCTATCTTTAACTTCTCTTTTGTTAAGCCCCTGGGCCACAATCTATCTACCAATACCTTGAAGCGATTTTCCCGATCTGAAATATCATAAACCCTTTTTAATTTTATTTTTGTCTTAAACTCAGTCATTTTAATAAATCAAGTTTGATCATAAGAGTGCGTTTGCTATAGAAATTCAGGCTTTTCAAAATTTCAGAAAAAGTCATTATCTAAATCTTTGCTCTAGGCAAATTTCCTGAAAATTTGAGAGAAAGCTTAATTGAAAAGATGTCTTATAGAAAAAGGTTGGATGCCCTTCAACTTTGTAAATCAAAATAAACCAAAGATTAACTTTCCTTGGTTTATTTTATTTACCCTCGCTAAGATTCATAATGGCCTTTGCAATCTTCTCCAATTGTTCTTTTTCTAAATTCTTTCCTTTGAAAGATTCAATTACCTGTTTCCTAACCTGGTCAAAACTTAGATCTTTAGGTAAAAGAACAATCAATTGAGTTATCTTAACTCCAATTCTGTCTAAAGCAGGGCGTAAATCTTTTTTTAAATCAGGTAATGACCTTTCCTCTGAAAAAGAGTTTTTGGTATAGGCGACATTTCTTTCAACTGCCTTGGCAAGATCCATCTGGCATTGAAAAAATCTTTTCACAGCATCTTCGCTTGGAGGATTTATTTTATGTTCTCTAGCTGCCTCTTGAACTTTAGTCCATGAATTTTGCAAAACCTGTTTTTCCCTTTCTGGCACTTTAAAGGGAATTCCTTTCGCATGTTTAATTTCTCCAATAATTGGCATTAGAGACAATCTTTCCTGAACGGCAGCTATTAAGGCTTTTAACGGCATGGCTGTGTGGAGACCACCTGTTTCTCCAAGATATTTTGAGCGAAGATCAGCAAGCATACCCTCTTTTTCTAATTTCATTAGCCATTTATTAAAATCGGCAGCCAAATTAGGTCTTTCGGGAGAAACCCAATAGGCTTTCCAATCTTCGGTAAAAGGTCCTAATATTACAAGACCTTTTGTACTTTTTAGCCATTCCGGTGCTTCCTGTATATCTGTAATTGCTCCATTTACTTTTCCTTCTAACAGGGCTGTTCGGACATCGTAATTTATTTCTTTTGTAAAGATCTGTGCTTTTTTAAATTGCTGTCGTCCAACCTTTTCTAAATATCCACCGGCATTTACAGCCAATGATACCTCTTTTTTATCAAGGGACTCAATGCTGTCAAATGAATCGGAAGCCTTGACAAGAACGACAGCTCCTTCTGTGGTCACAGGAACCGTAAATTGACCTGTTATTGATCGTTCCGGTGTTACAGTCACCCCACTCATAACGATATCAAATTTACCATTTTTGAAATCATCCGTTAATTCGGACCATCGAAAGGGCACCCATTCAATATCTAAACCTTTCTCTTCTGCATACAACTTGGCCAGTGTTATATCAAAACCTTCATATTCATTTATATGGTCTGATATTTTCATACTAAAGGGGGCGTAATCTCCACTGGTCCCCACCCTCAATACATTTTGTCCTTTAGCTATTTCCACACTACCAAAAATGACCACTATTAAAATTCCTATCCCTTTAAAAACAGATTGTGCCAAACCTATTTTTTTAAACCTATTATTTCTTGATTGTGATTTTAATTTTTTAATCTTTTGCTTTTCCATACTATCTAATAAGAGGTAATTTCATGAATAAAGAAAAACGATAGTTTAATTTAGGAATTATTTTTTCTACAAGTAAAAGATAACTGGTTAGAAAATATTTAATTTTCTAACAAAACAAGTGTACCCCTATCCTGAAGCAAAAGGAAATCAAATGAGTCAATTCAACTTCGAGGCCATAATTAATAGAAGAAAAATGCTCCAAAATTTCAGCACAAAATCAGGTTTTGTAACTCTTGCCCATTTGGCTAATTTCTCATTTTTTTATGAATTTCTCTTTGGTTTAATGTTGAGGTATCCAGTCATTCATTTTGATTAGTCAATCCATTCCCCAAAGCAGGAACAAAAAAGAAAACCCACCATGCATAAGGGAAGAAAACCTTTGCTGGACGATTATTCAGGTCAGGTATTTCTCCCATTAGCACTGGTAAAGTGCTGTACATGCCAAAATCTCAGGTCATAAAGAAAGGGAACCAATTGTGGGATTAACTTTCACAAAATTGGAGAAATAACTAAGCCTAATGAGTTTTTTCATGTTTTAAATTTATGCTTGATCGTATTTGGAATGCTGCAAAGAAAATAAAAAACACCAGTCAAAATTTTTTAGTTTTAAACACTTCCTTGAAATAAATTCATTCAGGAACTATCAGATTCTCATAAGAGTTCCTTTATTTAAATTATGATCAACATATAAAAACAATGTTCATTACTGGCCTATTATTTAAAAAAGGAGATATCTAGCCCACATAAAATATGGGGAAAGTTCAATTTACTTTTGCAAAGTAATTCCATTCTAAGTACCTGATTGAATAATTTATGAACCATATATTGACATCCCCAGCCATACTTTTTACCCCAGGGAACAAAGCCAAACATTTCCAAAAGGCTGAAGAGGTGGGGGCCAATGGAATTATTCTGGATCTGGAGGATGGGGTATCTCAAGAAGAAAAGAACAAGGCGCGTGATAATGTTATTAAATACCTGATAGGTTTAAAAAAGCGTGCTCTATTAACTATTATTCGTATTAACCAAATAACAACCGAGGCTGGTTTAAAAGATGTGTTGGCATTACGCAATTCAGAGATTCATTACGATGTATTGCTCTATCCAAAAGTTGAATCGTCTGAAGAACTCTTTATTCTTAACTCAGTAATGCAACTGGAACAAAGACATATTAGTCTTGTAGCGTTAGTTGAAACAGGCCGGGGTCTCAGTCAATTAGCTGGAATTGTGTCTGCCTGTCCATTTTTAAAGGGCATAATATTTGGGGCCGCAGATTATGCTGTAAATGTTGGATGTGATATTTCATGGGACACTTTACTTTTATCCAGACAACAAATAGTCCAGGCTGCTGCTATTGCCCAAATTGCTGCAATTGATTGTCCTTGTTTTGATTTTGAAAATGACGATATTTTAAAAAATGAGCTTTTAAATATAAAAGCCATGGGGTTTACGGGTAAGCTTGCCATTCATCCCAAGCAAATACCTATTATAAAACAGGGTTTTAGACCCTCGGAAGAGGAATTGAAAGAAGCAGAGGTTATTTCAAAAACCTATGAAAAAGCTGGTGGAAAGGCCTGCCAATACCAAGGCAAAATGATTGATTTACCTATTTATAAAAAGTCACAACACATTATTGCCAGAGCAAAAAACACAAAATAAATTCATAAATGCATGGGGTCGTCAAAAAGTTATAAAAAAGTAGCTGAAAACAGAATCCGGGAAGATTTTGGCTTTTATTACGAAGATTTTGAAGTTGGACAGATAATTGAACATCGGCCTGGCCGTACTTTGACGAGAGCGGACAATATTTGGATGACTTTATTGACCATGAATACAGCACCCTTGCATTTTGATGCAAATTATGCGGAAAAAAGTGAATGGAAATTACCCCTTGTGGATAGTACGCTGACTTTGGCTATTGTAACTGGAATGACAGTCAATACAATAAGTAAAAAGGTTGTGGCAAATTTACAATGGGACAAAGTTGTTCTTCACAAACCTGTTTTTGAAGGTGACACTATTTATGCTGAGTCTGAAACATTAAACAAACGTGAGTCCATATCCAGGCTGGACCAAGGCATCGTTAAAGTTAAAACAAATGGAATAAAACAGGATGGAACTATTTTTATGACCTTTGAACGTACTGTGTTAGTTTATAAACGAGGAGGGGCTCCAAGATATGATATTTAAATTTAAAATGAAAATAAGCTTAAAATGACTTTCGGTGGTTAAAATACTGGCATCTGACTTAAAGTTGGATTATTTTTTTTTTT
>NZ_SMMB01001211.1 GCF_009711365.1 Xanthovirga aplysinae
AATGGATGAAAAATATTGAAGATTTAAAAAATAGTAAAAAGTGAAGAGCCAAGAGTTAATGAAGATTGCTCATCCTTTTCCCTCTTTTTATTCCTAATTGTCCATTTCCCACTCTTAATTTTTAACTCTTCACTATTAACCCTTTACAATTATTAATTCATTATCAATTGGCTATTCGCATAATATCCGCAAACACTCCTGCAGCAGTTACAGCTGCTCCCGCTCCGGCTCCTTTCACTACCAAAGGCTGTTCCTGATAGCGGCTGGTGGTAAGTAAAACAATATTATCCTTTCCGTCTAGATGATAAAAAGGGTGGTCGGATGTAACCTTTTGTAATCCAACCTTAGCTTTACCATTTTCAAATTCAGCGATATATTTTAATCGCATTCCTTTGGATTCAGCTTCCATACGAATTTCTTCAAAGGCCGACTGATGTTTTTCAAGCTCATTAAAAAATTCTTCAACATTTTCGGTTTTCAGACAGGAATCCGGCATAAAAGATTCATTATTTATTTGCTCCATATTCATTTGAGCACCTCCTTCTCTGGCCAGGATTAATATTTTACGCATCACATCCACCCCACTTAAATCTATGCGCGGATCTGGTTCAGTATACCCTCCCTCCTGAGCCATTTTTACCGCTTTGGCAAAAGATATCTCCTCACTAAAAGTGTTGAAAATAAAATTTAAGCTTCCCGAAAGCACAGCCTGAATTTTATGAATACGATCTCCGCTCTTCACCAAATCATGAATTGTATTGATCACCGGTAAACCTGCTCCCACGTTTGTTTCATATAGCAGCCTAGTATTCTTATGTTTAGCCAATTCCTTCAATTTTCTATAATTCTGGTAAGAAGAGGAAGCTGCTATTTTATTGGAAGTTACCACAGAAATACTTGCACCTAGCACTTTATCATACAGATTACTGACTACTTCACTGGCCGTATTATCCACTAAAATACTGTTGCGAAGGTTACAATTTTTCATCCTTTCTATGAAGTCAGTTAAATCTGCCGCCTCACTCGCATTGGCTAGTTCCTCTTTCCAGACACTAAGATTTACCCCTTCCTCATTGACTAACATTTTACGGCTATTGGAAATACCAACAACTTTTAATTCTATTCCATGTTCAGTTTTGAGGTAGTCTGATTGCTCACAAAGCTGCTCCAACAAAGCCCCTCCTACATTCCCTACCCCAACCATAAATAAATGGACCTTTTTGGTTTCCGATAGAAAGAATGTCTCATGCAATATATTTAAGGCCTTCCTCACATCTTTTTCAGCAACTACTAAAGAAATATTTCTTTCGGTAGAACCCTGTGCAATGGCACGAATATTAATGCCATTTTTCCCAAGGGCGTACAATGCCCGGCCAGACAGTCCTACCTGATCCCTCATTTTGTCACCAACCAGAGCAACAATAGACAATTCTTCTTCAATTGCAACCTTATCAACTTTACTTAAGCTTAGCTCAAAGGCAAACTCTTCATCTAAAGCTTTTTCTGCTTTTTTCACATCTTCTAAGGCAATTCCTACTGTAATGGAATGTTCCGACGAAGCCTGAGTGATAAACACCACATTTACCTTATAGGCCGAAAGGGAAGAAAATAAACGCATAGAAATCCCAGGTATTCCTACCATTCCACTACCGGAGAGCGTAAGCAAGGCAATTCCACTTATACTGGAAATCCCTTTAATTTGACCATTTTCTCCCGAATGCTCACTTATTAAAGTTCCTGTATCTTCAGGAGCAAAAGTATTCTTTATCGATATAGGTATCCTTTTCTTAAGAACAGGATGTAATGTTGGGGGATAAATGACCTTTGCGCCAAAATGTGAAAGTTCCATGGCCTCCTCATAGGAGATATATTTGATAGGGTAGGCAAAATCTACCAACCGGGGATCTGAGGTCATGATTCCACTGACGTCGGTCCAAATTTCCAGCCCCTTCACATGCAAGGCACTTGCCAAAATCGCTGCGGTATAATCGGAACCTCCCCTGCCCAAAGTAGTTGTGTACCCGTCAATAGAAGAAGCAATAAACCCTGGAAATACCAAATGATCCTCATTGTGTTTTAATGCTTCCTGAATATTATTATTAGTCAATTCAAAATCTACCCTGGCATTTCCAAATTGATCGTCAGTAATAATAAGTTCTCTTGAATCCATAAAACCTACTTTTACTTCCTTTTCCTTTAATGTC
Organism: Xanthovirga aplysinae; assembly: GCF_009711365.1. Lineage (GTDB taxonomy): Bacteria > Bacteroidota > Bacteroidia > Cytophagales > Cyclobacteriaceae > Xanthovirga > Xanthovirga aplysinae. The sequence goes on from NZ_SMMB01001211.1 coordinate 2,205, forward strand.
TCTGACAAGATATAAGCAGACAACCTTTCTCCAAAACTTAACAAATAATCTTTGGTTTTAGGAGAGAGTTCTCTTAAGAGAAAAATACCATTACAAACATCTTCTAATTGATTAAGCAAAAGTTTAACCTGCCCTTTCACATGACTTTGTTTGACAAAAGGTATAAGCTGGTCAATCGCCTTCAGATGACGAAATTCTATATTCTGTAAAAGGCCTGTATATTTTGAATCTCCTCTTTGAGCACTTTCCCCGGCCTGAATAAGTTGATCTGTCGTTCCTCCAAAAGCTGAAGCAACTATCAAAAGACGGCTTTTTTGAGCTTTTTGTTCGACTATCCGACTTACTTTTAAAATATTTTCCGCATTGGCCACAGAGGAGCCACCAAATTTTAAAACTTTCATTGTAGATTCTTTTTATACCCTATTCCGGAACCAAAGTCCTAGTTCATGGTTATGGATAAGTTGTCAAACTAAATATTGCAATAGGTCTGATTTTTCATTGAGGTATTCGTAGACTATATTCTTTTTTTCCATTCGGTTTATCAGGCCCTGAAAATCTTCCTTTTGCCTTAATTCAATGCCCACCAAGGCTGGCCCTTTTTCCCGACTATTCTTCTTGGAATATTCAAAATGCACAATATCATCTGTAGGGCCTAACACTTCATCCAGAAATTCCCGTAAAGCACCGGCCCGTTGTGGAAAGCGTACGATAAAATAATGTTTAAGTCCCTCGTATAATAATGAGCGCTCTTTTATCTCCTCTGTTCTGGTTATGTCGTTATTACTTCCGCTAACCACACAAACCACACTTCCTCCTACCAATTTTTCTCGATATAAGTCTAGTGCAGCAATTGTAAGCGCACCAGCAGGCTCTACTACAATTGCCTCTTCATTATAAAGCTGAAGTATGGTACTACACACTTTTCCCTCAGAAACTGAAATGACATCGTCCAAAACTTCCCTACAGATCTCAAAGGTTTTTTCTCCCACCTTTTTTACTGCTGCCCCATCCACAAACTTATCAATATGAGAAAGCGCCAGGGAAGCATTATTTTTCAAGGCATATTGCATGGAGGCGGCTCCTTCCGGTTCTACTCCAATAATTCTAGTGTGTGGACTCAACTGTTTAAAAACACTTCCCACTCCGGAAGCCAAACCACCACCTCCAATAGGCAAAAACAAAAAGTCAATGGGCCTTTTGTGATCTTCCAACAATTCTAAGCCAATGGTTCCCTGCCCTTCAATCACCTTTAAATCATCGAATGGATGAACAAAAGTTTTCCCATTTTGGGTACAATACTCCATTGCCGCATTGTAAGAATCATCAAAGGTATCCCCAGTCAACACCACCTCTATATTTTCTTTTCCAAACATTCTAACCTGCCTTACTTTTTGGTGTGGAGTAGGATTAGGCATAAAAATGGTTCCTTTTATTCCCAATTGACGACAGGAATAGGCAACCCCTTGGGCATGATTTCCAGCACTGGCACATACTACTCCATTTTGTTGCTCTTCTTCTGTAAGACTACAAACCTTATTGTACGCCCCTCTGATCTTGTAAGAACGTACCTGTTGCAAATCTTCTCTTTTCAGATACACCTGCGCTGAAAGAGACTCTGAAAGGTTAATATTTTTCATTAAAGGGGTATGAGCCACCACTCCCTCCAATTTCTTTCTGCTTTGGCCAATATCTTCCAAAGAAGGTAATAAGTCCTTCTCTATTAATTGATTCATATTTTAATAAGACTTTTTGTCAATTGGACTTTTCTATACCAAGAGAAAATCATGTCCAATGTTATTTTTCACCTTATTTCTGTAAGCTAAAGAAAGATCATAGCCCTTAGTATCTTCCCAATTTTTCCGAAATGGTTTTCCATTGAGAGAACGGATCCCTGCCACTTCAGCAGCAGTTCCTGTAAAAAAGGCCCCATCAATATCCTGTAAATCATCAAGGGTAAAAAATCTTTCCTCAAGAGGAAACTCCAACTCTCCAGCCAAATCCATTACTGTGTTTCGGGTTATTCCCGGAAGAATATTTCCTAGTGGGGGGGTGTACAAAACACCATCCTTTTCAAAAAAGAAATTTGCACCAGGACCTTCTGCCACAAAGCCTTTTGCATCCAATAATAAAGCTTCATCAAATCCTTTACTCCTGGCCTCGGTACTCGCCAAAATGGAATTAGCATAATGGCCCGTTACTTTAGCATCCACCGGAACAGATTTAGGATTAGGTCGTTGATAAGAGGAAACCATGATATCTAACAATCTATCTCCCAGAAGTCTATCCCATTGCCAGGCGGTAATCAGTAAATGCACTTCCTTACTAGCCGTTAAGGACATGTTCGCCCCTAAATAAATTAAAGGACGGATATAAGCATCCGACAATTTATTCTTTTTCAGCAAATCGTAAGTGATCTCGACTAACTCTCTGACTGAATACCTCATTTCTATATGCATTTTCTTTGCCGAATAAAGCAATCGCTCATAATGTTCTTCGGCTTTAAAGATATGCACACTGTCTTCTGCAGTTTTATAGGAACGAATCCCCTCAAATACCCCACTTCCGTAATGCAGGGTTTGATTGAATAAATCGGCCTTGGCTTCTGAAGCTTTCAACCACTCTCCATCAAGGAAGAGAATTGTCTGATCGTTGTAGTACATACTTACCAATTATTTATATGCCTAAAATAGATGCGCCATTTCTTTGGGAGAAATGGCGCTAGTTTTTTAAATATGAATAAACCATTCCTCCTATTCCGAGCCAATAATGACCCCGCAAGTAATAATGACCGTCGTAAGGGTCAGACTTTGAAAATGCTGGAATTGAATGGATTTTCTTTTCATTTTAGAATTTAAAATTCAGCCTTTTAAAACTTATCACTCACAAAATCAGTACATTACACACAAAAAAAAGCACCACCCCTTTGATTAGGAATGGTGCTTTTAATGAGTAATTATCTTTTTACTACATTTACACCATTCCCCTACTCCCTGTGACAATAATCACTGGGGTAATAATTTGGGTAATAATGTAATGCACTTTTGCCATCAATTTTTATATTCAATTGTTAAAAACAAAATTATATGGTTTTTTAACAAAAACAAAGAATAAAATTTTATTTAACACACATTAATAAAAATTTAATTCAAGTCAGGGTTAAAAATTATCTTAAATTCTGTTCTACGATTTAACTCATGAAGGCTTTCATGACAAGAAGATCCATCATCAGCACTAGTATTAACAAACTGATTTTCTCCAAAATCATTTCATCTAATTCTTTTTTCTTCAATCCATCCGAACCAAATATTAATAGTTGATTGTAGTCTTCGTTCGGAAAGCCTTTGATTATAGTTCACTGTTCCTCTATTATCGGTATGGACAGCAAACTACAAAGACAAAAAATTAATTATTGACTTGCCATCAGGCTAAACATTTCTAGGTTGAATTCCCCGGTAACAATCATGTGAAGAGAACTTCTAAAACTATCATTTCATTCGAAAAAGAAAAGGTTTATGGAAAATGAATTAAGTCGCATTATCTCTCCTGTGCAACCATAATAATATCAAAATCATATTTGGTCCTTTAAATATGGGGCAATTATTTATCCTTCCTTATTCGGCGATTGACTAGAGATAAATAAAATGATTGCAAAACAGAATCTTGGTGATAATGATAAAAAGTAATTGAAAAATATGAAAATATCTTGGACAAACTACTACTAATCAGAAATAGAGGCTATTACAATAAATAGTTAATATTAAATTTTACACCAATAACTATCTATGTGGTTAATCTTCAAGTCTTTTTGGGAATTCCCCCCTCAAATTCTTTTATTTTTTTAAATTGGCTCATATGGATTTGCTATATCCCATATTCTTTCACCCAGACTAAAGCCTTTTTCACCTTCTCTTCCATAGACAGATGGCCGTCGAGCCAATGAATATCATACCCTTCCCTTTCCATTTTTCGAAACCAAGTCATTTGACGCTTTGCAAATTGGTAAATTCCTGTTTCTAATTTTTTATACATTTCATTATAGGATAATTCACCTTTAAGATATTGGGTAATCATTTTATATTCCAAGCCGTACCAAATCAAGTCTTCGGCAGAAACAGTTTGCAACAATTCTTCCACTTCTTCTACCATTCCTTGTTGGAAACGTTGTTTTAAACGATGGCTAATTCGTTTTCTACGACTTTCCCGATCATATTTCACTCCAATTACCAAAGTATCTATTTCCGGATATTGGGGCTTAAAGTTTTCCTGGGGATTATTTCTTAAAAAACGGCCTATTTCAATAGCCCTAATTGTCCGCTTTCTATGATGATGATCTTTAAAGTTCTCCGGATAAGGCAATGCATTCAAAATTTGGAGTAACTCTTCCTGAGTCTTTCTTTCTAAGGTTTCCCTAAAGGCAACATCTTTTGGAATATGAGTAAAGCCATAATCTTCCAAGACAGATTGGATGTACATTCCCGTTCCCCCACAAAGAATGGGCAATTTCCCCCTAAAAAGAATATCCTGCACTGCCCGAAAAAAATCCTTTTGAAAATCACTTACGTTATATTTTTCTCCAGCTTCTCTAATATCAATCAGGTGATAAGGAATGGAATGATCTCCCACCCCATATTCTTCCAGGTCTTTACCAGTGCCAATATCCATTTGCTTATACACCTGCCGTGAATCGGCACTAATAATTTCACCATTTAACCTATATGCCAATTGAACGGCAAGAGAAGTTTTCCCACTGGCCGTTGGACCTGTAATTGTTAAAACCTTAATAGGTGATGGTGATTTCATTTAAAAGAAGGTTTTTCCCCGATAAAATATTAGTATTCTGAAACCGAAAAAAAAATACAAGGCTCCTCTCAGTCTTGGACGTTTTTTTCCATTTTGCTCTTCGTCTACAAAGTTAGAACAGCATTTTTAATCCCTGCTGCCTATCTGAGAAAATTTCCGAATTTTGAAGGATTGCAAAGGACATCTGGTTGGATACTTAACCATAAGGCGAACAAATAAAACTTTAAAACTGTTTTTTTCTGAGAAACAAGAGAACCTATTTTGCCATGACCAATGAAGTACTGAAAAACCAAATCACAAAAAAAATTGATAAAATTGAAAATACAGCCCTACTAAATGCCATTTTTCTACTCATCAATAACCTGGAAGAAGTACGGCGGATAGAAAGAAGTCAACCCGAATCAAGTGGGGATAGAGATTTTATTGCTTATGGAGATGGGATGGAGCCCCAAGCAGCATAATTGAAATTAAAGATTACAAATTAGGAATTAAAATCACAGGTGAAACCTGAAAGTAGTAAAAGCCTGTTCAATAATTGTTTTTGGTCCTGAATGTGGAGCAGACTGTTATTTTTCTTGAATTCAAAATTTCATTCTAAGTCTTTTAATAAACCCTTTCCATAAAGATTTACCTAAAACTTTCTGGGAATACACCCAAATCTATCCCCCAAATAAAAGGAATAACGAAATAAACAAATAGGGTAATTACCAAAATACCAAAAAGGTTCAGCCAAAAGCCGGCCTTAGCCATCTCTCCCATTTTAATATAACCCGACCCAAATACAAAAGCATTTGGGGGAGTTGCAATGGGCAACATAAAAGCACATGAAGCCGCAATTGCCGCTGCTACCATTAACGTATAGGGGTGAACATTAATAGACATGGCCAAAGCACCCATCAAGGGAATCATCATAGTTGAGGTAGCGGTATTGGAACTCACTTCTGTCAAGAACAATACCAATGCAGCCACCGCCATAATAATAAAAATCAAGGGAATACCCCTCAAAACGGTTAGCTGGGTTCCAATCCATTCGTCCAAACCAGTTTCTTTTATTCCTACCGCAATGGTTAATCCTCCTCCAAAAAGTAAAATAATTCCCCAAGGAATATTTTTAGCCGTTTCCCAATTTAAAATAAACTGTCCTTTGTGATTAGGAGCAGGAATCAGAAATAATACCACTGCACCTGTTATGGCAATGGTAGTATCTGATAAATTCATACCCTTAAATAATAAACTACGACTGATGTAGGCCAAAGCGGTTAATGAAAAAACGACCAATACTGCCAGTTCCTCTCCTTTCATAACCCCGAGCTTCCCTTTTTCATTTTGAATTACCTCTTTGCCCACTGGCAAATCATCAATCTTTAAAGGAAAGGCTATTTTCACCAAATACCACCAGGTTCCTAACAAAAACACAACGGTAATAGGGATTCCAAATAACAACCATGTGCCAAAATCCATGCTTTGACCGTAAAAGGTATTTATCATCCCCACAAAAAGGGCATTAGGCACAGACCCCGTAATGGTAGCCAGGCCTCCAATAGAAGCAGCATAGGCAATACCCAACATAAGGGCCTTACCTAACTTAAAGTTATCTGGATTTGTATCAATTCCCTTATGGTCCTTTAAGGCATCGGTAAACTGAAAAATAATAGCTAAACCTATGGGAACCATCATCATGGCTGTCGCCACATTGTTGATCCACATGGACAAAAAAGCGGTGGCCAACATAAAACCCAGCACAATACGATCGGGACGAGTACCTATAATTGAAATAATAAATAAGGCAATCCGCTTATCTAAACGCCACCTTTCCATTGTTAAAGCAATCATAAAACCACCCATATAAAGAAAAAGCAGTTTATCACTGTAACCCAAAGTGGCTTTTTGCATACTCATAGAATTGGTCAATGGGAAAATAATCAAGGGAAGTAAAGAGGTAGCCGGAATAGGAATGGCTTCTGTCAACCACCATACAATAATCCATAAAGTTCCTGCCAATACGCCCCTACCTTCGTCGGACAACCCCTCAGGATGAAAAAATAACAGACATAAAGCAAATAAAAGAGGTCCCAAGATCAAACCTATAAGCTGAACTGGCCTATAATACGGCTTGTCTGGCCTGAGCTGGTCTTCCTTAGAAACAGCAGACTGTTTTTCTTTTGTAAGAGTTGAGGTTCCCTTAACCGAAAACTTGAGCAATTGTTTGGTTTTATCATGTTGCTCCCACAAGGCTTTCCAGCTCAAAATTATTTGATTTGCTATCATTTTAAATGAATAAAAACAACCCTTTATTTCCTTCTATTCCTCCTTAATTAAATGGGAAATTCCCCAGATCTATTCCCCAAACCAGTGGAAGGAAAAAATAAACAAATAAACTAATAATAACCATTCCCATCAGGTTCAACCAAAAGCCGGTTTTGGCCATATCTTCCATTTTTAAATAACCAGACCCAAAAACGACAGCATTTGGCGGAGTTGCTACAGGTAACATAAAAGCACAGGAAGCTGCCAGGCCTGCAGCCACCATTAAACCAAAAGGATGTACTCCCAGCGATAAGGCTAAACCGCCCATAACAGGGAACATCATGGCTCCGGTAGCGGTGTTTGAAGTTATTTCGGTAAGAAAAATAATTAAACCTGCTGTAGCCAGAATGATGATAAACAAAGAAACACCACCCAATACAGTTAATTGTTCGCCTATCCACAGGGCTAAACCTGTTTCTTTAAAACCAGCAGCAATGGTTAAACCGCTTCCAAATAAAAGAAGTACACCCCATGGAAGTTTTTTAGCTGCATCCCAGTTCATAATAAATTGCCCCTGATAATTAGGAGCAGGAATAATAAATAAGAGTATTGCTGCAAAAATCCCAATATTGGTATCATTTAAATTTAATCCCTTCAAAACAAAAGAGCGAAGTATCCAGGTGATGGCCGTCAAGGAGAAAATTACCAAAACGATGGATTCCTCCCTGGAAATTTTTCCCAAGGCTTTTTTCTCACTTTCAATCACTGACTTTCCTCCCGGTACTGATTTTAATTTCATGGGAAAAGCAACTTTTACCAAATACCACCAGCAAAGGCCGATGAGCAAGGCAGAAACCGGCAAACCGAACAACATCCACCCACCAAATGAAATTTCCAAACCATAAAGGGTATTAACAGCACCGGCAAAAAGTGCATTGGGAGGAGTCCCTATCAAAGTGGCCAAGCCCCCAATGGAAGCCGAATAGGCAATTCCCAACATAAGGGCCTTTCCAAAATTAAAGTGCTGTGGTCTGGTATCTACCTCCTTATTATCTTTTAAGGCTTCAGAAAACTGGAATATGATTGCCATTCCAATAGGCATCATCATCATAGCGGTGGCAGAATTGGAAATCCACATGGATAAAAATCCAGTAGCTATCATAAAACCCAACACAATCCGATCTGAACGTGTACCTATTAATGAAATAATTTCCAGGGCAATTCTTTTGTGCAATCCCCATCTTTCCATACTTAAAGCCAAAATAAAGCCCCCCATAAACAGAAAGATAATGGGGTCACTATATCCGGAAGTGGTTATTCCCATCTCAAGGGAACCTGTAAGTGGAAAAATAATCAAAGGTAATAAAGAGGTGGCCGGAATGGGAATGGCCTCCGTAATCCACCAACTGGCAATCCATAAAGTACAAGCCAATACACCTCGGCCTTCATTGGAAAGGCCCTCAGGGTGAAAAAACAGCATGCACAGGGCAAATAAAAATGGTCCCAATAAAAGTCCAAAAAACTGAATGGGACGATAAGAAGGTCTTTGATCCCTTTTTGTTTTAACTTCTTCTGTATTTATCTCGGCCGTAGTGGCTTGCTTGGTCTGTATTTTAAGTATGCGCTTGCTTTGGTAATGTAACTGCCACAAATAGTTCCAAACAGATAAAGTTTGATTTCTCCTCATAATCAAATGTATTCAAAAGTCTGTTCTTCTTATATAAAGTAGGTATTTTTCCCACCTTTCTTTCAAAAATATTCTTTTCCCAGAACTGCAAGAAAGACCCATTTCCTTTTTCTAATTAATTAAGCCTCCTCAAAACTATCCTTTTTTGGTCGGTTCCACTCCAAACTTCCAGACCAAATCCCTTACAACAGATTATTTCTTTTTATTCTCTTACCCTTAGAAAATCATTTCTTTCCCAACTTAATCATCTACCCCTTTTAACAAGAAAGTATAGAATTATTAATACAAGGTCCAAAAAGGAAGGATAATTTAACCATTCTTGGATTTAGTTGGCACACTGATGTACATGATCGCATTAAATACCATTTTTTCATCAGTGTTCAGAGATTTATGAACAGATAAACCCGGCTTTATATATTTATTCAAAACAAAGGTTGCCCCAGGATGAATAAAATAACTGTTTTCCACCCCATACCTAAAAGTACCAAATGTTTCCAGAAATGGGCTTACAAACTTCGTTGCGTTATATTTCACCATAAAGGTGTATCGGTGAGTTATATCTGCCCCCTTTGGAAAGACAGTACCAATATTTGCTCCCCAATTCATTTTTTTTCCTATAGTATGCGCAAATGTAAAGTTTACCTGAGGGCGAAAATCATATTCGCCACGAGTCCCTCTTCCCAGAAAAAAACCAGACAAAAATCCAATGGCTGGC
>NZ_SMMB01000705.1 GCF_009711365.1 Xanthovirga aplysinae
ATCGCGCTTCTATATGAGAGGGAGAAGAGACCACGATAGCCAATGGAAAAACTGGGTGCAGCTTTGGCATTCTGGGAACTTCGACCCCTTATCTCCCTCGGATGTACAATTAAAAGACAAAATTCGACCAATAGATGGCGCCCTGAACAGGATCCATAATATAGGAGGCTATTTCTTCAAATGGAATGAAAAACAAAGCCTACATTCTGGTGAAGATTTGGGCGTCCTTGCGCATGAAGTCGAAAATGTGCTTCCATTAGAGAACCTAGTAACACAAAGGCCTAATGGCTTTAAAGGGGTCCGTTATGAAAAATTGGTGCCTTTACTGTTGGAAGGTCTCAAAGAAGAAGATAAAAAAGTGGAGTTTCTCTATGAAATCATTGAAGAGCTCCAAAGTGAACTTCAGGCCATAAAACAAAAAGTTTAAGATTAAAAAACTTTTATTATCTCATTAAAAAAAGAAGCACTAACGCCTTCCCTTTCTATTCTATATAGGTCGAATGGCCTAAATATAAATAGAGGCGTTCTTTTCTTACCGGGCACTCTTCTTTAAAAGTAAGGCTTGGTAAGAAGCTTCTTTGGGCAAATTTTTTACCGAATCCTTTTGCCTTCTTGTCAATCCCCTAAGGGGTAGAATCAAAGGACTTTTCTTTCCTATAATTTGCAGTTTAATTCCCTTAATACCCACAAACCACAATCATCTTCTATGAAAAAAGTATAAAAGTGCGTTCTAAATTTCGCCATCAATCATTTTATGTATCCCTTTTCCTAAATGATGGCGAAATTTAGTAAATAAGTTATTCTCTTTTTCAAAAGGACAAGGCAAAAGCTCTCTTAAAAACATCTAATAAAGTAAAAAATCCTTTTTCAATTCATTAATAAAGAAGGTTAGGGAATCTTTGAAGGCCTTGTTTACAAAAAAAAAGTCCTTTTGAAAAAAAATATAAAAATTCTTAAAATTTAAGCCATAATTAAATTTTATACCAAAATTAGAGACAAATTAATATAAATAAATCAATAACAAGCTGTATTTTACAGCAAAGCTTTTCTATGTTATTTTTTTGTTAAATTTAATTTAATTTTTTTTGAAAAATTTACACAAATTTATTTTTTGATGGGAGGGTAAAAAAAAACACCCATTGTTTTAATCCTACAAATTTAGGTTTTTTGCCAGGCAATTTCAGATTTGTATCTTTTTCTGATCAAACATTAAATACCTTTAAATGCTTACTAATGAAGTAGTCATCAATTTTTTAAGTAAAAATCCTGCCTTATCTTTAACAGCTCTGGAAAAGGAAGCGGGCATCAGCATAGGTTTGCTCAGTAAGGTAATCCGACAGGAAAGAAAATTGAATGATAATCACTTGAGACGCTTAAAGCCTATTCTGGAAAAATACGGCCTTAGAAGAGTAATACCCGGTAAGGATATAAAAAAAACAAAAATTATCTCTGTGGTAAACCATAAGGGAGGAGTAGGAAAAACCACCACGGTAATCAACCTGGGCAAAGCCTTAAGCTTACAAGGTTTCCGTGTGCTCCTTATTGATTTGGATTCTCAGGGTAACCTCTCCCAAAGCTTGGGAGTAGATGAACCCGAAGATCAAGTTGTGGATGCGCTCCTAAAAGAGAAACCCCTTCCTATTTTATCGATAAGTGATAAGTTCGACCTCTCCCCTTCCGACTTAGCTTTGGCTGATGCAGATATAGAATTAATTCAATCCATTGCTGGGTTTAATAGGCTAAAAAGAGTTTTAACACCTGTTAAAAACCAATACGATTACATTTTAATTGACTGTCCACCTTCACTCAATATCATCACTTCCTGTGCTATGGTAGCCTCTAATGCCTGTCTCATCACCCTGCAGCCTGAGATTTCGGCTCTAAAAGGTTTGGATAAGATCCTTTCCAGGATTGAGGAAATACGGGAAGAAATAAATGATGAATTAATATTGAGGGTATTGTGTTTACCCTGGCTAGTAAGCACCAAGTAGTGCATCAAACTACTATGGAATATGTAAAGGAAGAACTGCCACATTTCAAGATATTTGAAACCATCATTCGAAAAAATGTGGCTATTCCTGAATCTCAGTCAGCACAACAGGACATATTTACTTACAATGACAAATGCCATGGTGCGGAAGATTATATGAACCTTTCAAAAGAAATATTAAATGTTAAAGAAGAAAGCCTTACTCAAGCCTAAAACAGCCCTTAATCTGGATAAAAAAATTATTAAAGATGAAAGGTTAAAACAAAATATTATTATTTCTGCAGAATTAAAGGAGTTAATCCCCCCCCTACAAAATGAGGAAAGAGCTCAACTTGAAGAAAGTATTTTGGAACATGGCTGTAGGGAAGCCCTCCTGTTATGGGAAAGATCTCCCAATGAATTTGTCTTAATAGATGGACATAACCGTTATAGTATATGCAAGAAGCACCGCCTTAACTTTAATATTAAATTAACTGAATTTGATTCCATTACTGAGGTTAAGGATTTTATGATTCGAAATCAATTAGGGCGTAGGAACCTTAACCCTGAACAAATTAGTTACTTAAGAGGACTGCGCTACGTACAAGAAAAGCGTAGAAAAGGGGGATACCAACAAGTTTTATCTAAAGGACAAAATAACCTTTCGACTTCCGAATTGATTGCTCAAGAATTTAAGGTTTCAGAGAAAACCATCAAAAGGGACGCCAATTATGCAAAAGGAATCAATAAGATAGGCCAATTGAATAACCAACTGAAAGCCCTGATTTTGAAAGGGGATAATCAGGTTAATAAACAAGAAATCCAATTAATTGGCCAACAACTTAATGAACAAAATAATCCCTTTCCAATACGGTCGGTCAAGGACATTGGAAAATTAGCTGCTCACCTTAAAAATAATAAGGAGCAACATAAATACGGCCAAAAAGAAAGAAGGCTAAACTCTAATACTGTTGCAAAATATGCCATTGAAGCTTCAAAAGATGGGTTTCAATTAATTGATTTCTTAAACAAGGAAGTCCCTAAGGAGCATCAATATATTCATGCGGTGCTATCTGTTGCCATCCATCAAATAGAGAATTCCATCGAAAGTCCTAAAAATATCCTGAATGAACAAAAAGTACAAGAAATTGAAGGTGAGCTCAAATGGCTTCGAAAACAACTGAAAAGGTTTCAATAAAGAAGGTTTTTTTCTCTTTGTGAATAATTCCTGTTCTCTAAATAATAGCCTAATTACCTTTTTGACTGATGGAAAGAAAAAATAACTTTTTCAGAAAGAAATAAAGTCATTTTCTTCTTCCCATATCGGTGCATTGGCAAATATAAAAACGTTATGATTTTTCTTTAAAAAATAAGGGTAGCAGAAAGTTTTTCAGACTCTAGTTAGATGGTTCTTCTTAATTTCATTGAATATTTTTTT
>NZ_SMMB01000328.1 GCF_009711365.1 Xanthovirga aplysinae
TTTATGTATAACGGGTACCTGCTTAGAGGTCAATTTTATATATGATCATTATTTCTTTTTAAAATGTAGCATTAAACATTTTTTGTCTAAAGTTTTCATGCTCGGTTATAGCAATTCTCCTAAAAGCCTTTTTTATTTTAGAATTGCTCGTGATATAACCAGTTTTTGGATCTCGGAAGTTCCTTCTCCAATTGTGCAAAGCTTGGAATCCCGATAATATTTTTCCACCGGATAATCTTTTGTATACCCATAGCCACCAAAGATCTGTACCGCTTCAGTGGAAACATTAACGGCTACTTCCGAAGCATAATATTTAGCCATTGCGGATTCCTTTTGAATCTTTTTCCCCTGATCTTTTAAAAACGCAGCTTTTTCTATTAAAAGTCTTGCGGCTTCTATCTGTGTGGACATATCAACTAGCTTGAATGAAATGGCCTGAAAATCAGATATAGGTTTATTAAATTGATGTCGTTCTTTAGAGTATTTTATGGATTCTTCCAAAGCGCCTTGCGCTATACCAAGGCTTAATGAAGCAATGGAAATCCTCCCACCATCTAAAATTTTTAATGCCTGTATAAAGCCCTGGCCAACTTTTCCAAGGATATTATCTTTGTGCACCCTACAATTATCAAAAATTAATTCGGTAGTTTCAGAAGCCCTCATGCCTAATTTGTCTTCTTTTCTGCCTGCATAAAAACCTTTTGTTCCCTTTTCAATAACAAAAGCTGTCATCCCATGAGAATCTCCAACTTCGCCGGTTCGGACAATGACAACGGCTATATTGCCCGATTTTCCATGGGTAATAAAGTTTTTGGCTCCATTAATGACCCAATAATCCCCATCCTGTTCAGCAAAAGTTCGCATATTGCCCGCATCAGATCCTGTATTGGGTTCGGTTAGGCCCCAGGCACCAATCCATTCTCCACTAGCTAATTTCGGAAGCCATTGCTGTTTTTGTTGCTCATTTCCAAATTGCAAAATATGTCCTGTACATAATGAATTATGCGCGGCTACAGACAGGCCAATAGCCCCATCTAGTTTCGATATTTCTTCCACTACCGTTACATATTCTGAATAACTTAGGCCTGCTCCTCCATATTCCTGAGGAACCAAGACCCCCATAAGACCAAGTTC